>JBDSIW010000533.1:0-5561 GCA_039917795.1 Verrucomicrobiota bacterium
TTCGGATTTTGGCTCTGGCCTTGAACGAAGCAGAAGCATTGGCTTGGGACACAGAATTTCCGCATTTGCTCTTCCCGTTGCTCGGAGAGGAAAAGGCACGGGCAAGTGTCGCTTGGAACCAGCGCCAGAAATCCTTGAAGCGAGAGCTTGCCTTCGCTGAGTAACAGAAATTTTACCCGACCGTTTTAGCTCCTTTTTTAAATCTTACCCAAAAAAAATATGAAAAAAACCGGAACTCGAAAAACAAAACGCGCTTCCGCGATTGGAATCGCTCAATCACCAACTGAAACAACTGGCACGGGCGATCAACGAGCGAACAACGACGCGTTCACGCTTTATTTGCGGGAAATTGGACAGACTCCGCTGATCACGCCCGCCGAGGAAATTGCATTGGCCGCCCTTATTAAAAAAGGGGACAAAGCGGCCCGTGAAAAAATGATCAAGGCCAATTTGCGCCTCGTTGTAAAAATTGCGCGTGATTATGAAAATTATGGCCTCCCCTTGCTCGATCTCATCAGCGAAGGAAACATTGGTTTGATGAAGGCGGTCGGAAGGTTCGACCCGAACAAGGGCGCGAAGCTCTCCACATACGCTGCCTGGTGGATCAAACAAGGCATTCGCCGCGCCATCTCGGATCAATCCAAGACGATCCGCCTGCCGGTGCATGTCGGCGACAAACTCCTTCATATTCGTCGCGCCGAAGCGAAATTTGAAAACGAATTTGGACGTCCGCCCACGGACGACGAATTGAGCAGCGACCTCGGCATGTCCGCGAAGCGGATTGCGCAATATCGCAAGGCGTCAATTTCGCCAACCTCTCTCGATGCGACGATCGGCGATACCGATTCGACCATTGCCGAGGTTGTGGCCGATGAAAATGCCGGAACGCCGTACGAGCATTTGGAAGAAAAGACCGATACTTGGTTGATTCGCGAAGTGCTTCCGATGCTTGATCCGCGCGAGAGGGAAATCCTCCAATCGCGTTTCGGGCTGGACGGAGATCGGGAGAAAACGCTGGAGGAAATCGGGAACAAGCTCGGCGTGACGCGCGAACGGATTCGGCAAATCCAGGAAATGGCTCTGGCTAAATTGCGCGTCAAGATCGAGGAACTTGAAACGATGAGCATCGCTGCCTAAGCGCTGCTTTGAGCGGCAGCGGCCCCCCTGGATCAACGCCAGAGGGCCGCGCGCAAAACAGTGAGTTGCCGGTTTCGATTCTTCCGCCCGGTTGCTGCTTTTGAATTCTGCTCTTATAGAAAGTGATGATTCCGCTGTCGATTTTGGATTTGTCTCCCATTGTGGCCGGCCGCGATGCCAGCGATGCTTTGCAAAACACCTTGGATTTGGCGCAGCACGCCGAGCGCTGGGGATTCCGCCGTTATTGGCTGGCCGAACATCACAACATGACAGGCATCGCCAGCGCGGCGACGGCGGTGGTGATTGGGCATGTCGCAGGCGGCACTTCGAGCATCCGCGTCGGTTCTGGTGGCGTGATGCTGCCAAATCACGCGCCGCTGGTGATTGCCGAGCAATTTGGGACTTTGGCCGCCCTTTATCCGGGGCGAATTGATCTCGGTCTTGGCCGCGCGCCGGGCACTGATCAACTGACTTCCCGCGCGTTGCGTCGAAATCTTTTACCCTCCGCCGACACCTTTCCGCAGGATGTGATCGAGCTTCAATCCTACTTTCGTCCCGCCGTTCCGGGCCAGGCTGTTCGTGCTGTGCCCGGTGCCGGTTTGGAGGTTCCGATCTGGCTTTTGGGTTCAAGTCTGTTCAGCGCTCAATTGGCCGCCGAGCTGGGGCTTCCCTTCGCCTTCGCTTCGCATTTTGCGCCGGACCTTTTAACGCAGGCAACGCAACTTTACCGCCGTGATTTTAAGCCGTCTGTTCAGTTGAGCCGACCTTACCTGATGCTCGGGCTGAATGTTTTTGCGGCAGAAACGGAGCGGGAAGCGCGGCGGCTTTTCACCTCGGTGCAACAGCAGTTTATCAATTTGCGGCGCGGAACTCCCGGCCCTTTGCCGCCGCCGTTGGACAATCTGGGCGAGCTATTCTCCTCGGCAGAAAGGGCGAGCGCCGAGCACGCTCTCGCTTGTTCCATTATCGGATCGCCTGCCACCGTGAAACAAGGATTGGAGGATTTCGCGTTACGAACGGGTGCCGATGAGATCATGTGTACCGCGCAAATTTTTGATCACCAAGCGAGGTTGCGCTCGTTTGAAATCGCAGCGGAAGTCGGACTGCGTCTGGCAAAGGTCGGAACGTAAAACTGGCGCGTAGCTTCCTCAGGCATGGTACGAGAAAAATCCGTCAGCGAAACTCCACTTCCGTAAAACCAATCTGCCGGAAAAGATTTGAGACCTGGATTCTCGCCCGTTCATCCGCGTCCTTTAAAATGCCGTTGTTTCGCGCCGCCCTCCTCAAATCATCCACCGCCTGACGCCGCGCGTTTTGTTCGAGATCTCGGTCAAAGCTGCGCATCAGCCCGGTATTGCGTTCGAGAACCTGGGTTTTTTTGTCGTCGAGGTAGGAATCGGTGATCTGCGCGGGAGGAAGTTTGATGGAAATTTTTTTCTGGCTGACCTGCAAATCGTTCGCGCCGAGTTTTTTGAAATCAATGCCGGCTTTGACCACGCCATGGGCCACGAGCATGACGCGATTTTCGCCGTACCATTTTACGTCTTCCAGGATGACAAGTTTTTCAAAAATATATTTCACGGTGGCCAGTTCGGAAATGGTCTGCACCTGCTTCAAAAGAGTCGAAGTGTTCTGGATCTCGTTTGGCTTCCTGGAAATGGAATAGTGCTGCAGGACAAACGCGAAGAGCAACGCGAAAATTAAAATCAGCGCAATCGCGACAGCGGCCACGGTCAGGCGTTTGAACATGCCTCGAAGCTAAGTTTTTTTGGGCCGTGTTGGAAGTCACAACTCCAGAACTTTCCGGCATTGCCGCATAGCGGGCGTTTCATTACGCTGCCCCGATGAGTTCGCGTTTGGCTGGCCAGTTTCCAAATTATCGTCCGCGCCGCTTGCGCCAATCCCCCGCGCTGCGGCGGTTGGTTCAGGAAACGCGCCTCAGCGTCGAGCAACTCGTCCAGCCATTTTTTGTGTGCGGCGGTAAAAAAGTGCGCCGTCCGGTTTCCTCAATGCCCGGCGTTTTTCAGTTTTCAATCGACGAAATGTTGCGGGCTGCCGAAGAATCGCTCGCGCTCGGTGTGCCCGCAGTTTTACTTTTTGGAATTCCGGAAAAGAAGGACACAAAAGCCACCGGGGCGTACGCCGGAAAAGGCATCGTCCAGCAGGCGGTGCGACTCCTGAAAAAGGAATTGCCGGATTTGCTCGTGATCACCGATGTCTGCCTCTGTGAATACATGAGCCATGGACATTGTGGAATCGTCGGCGCGCGGGGAGTGGTTTTGAATGACCCGAGTTTAAAATTCCTGGCTCGCGCTGCTTTGAGTCACGCGGAGGCGGGTGCAGACATCGTTGCCCCAAGCGACATGATGGACGGGCGCGTTGGGGCGATCCGCGAAGGGCTTGACCAAGGCGGGTTTTCCGACACGCCGATTCTATCTTATGCGGCGAAATTCGCATCCGCTTTCTACGGGCCATTTCGTGAAGCGGCGGAATCGACTCCTGAGTTTGGCGACCGGCGCGGTTATCAAATGGATGCGGCAAATGCGGAGGAAGCGTTGCGCGAAGTGGCGCTGGATATCGCGGAAGGTGCCGACATGGTTATGGTGAAACCCGCCCTCGCTTACCTCGATATTTTGTACCGGGTCAAAACGGAATTTGGTTATCCGACTGCAGCCTATTCCGTCAGCGCCGAATATTCGATGATCAAAGCCGCCGCGGCCAGAGGCTGGATCGATGAACGCGCGGTGACGATGGAGAGCCTGCTGGCCATGCGCCGGGCTGGCGCGGATATCTTGATTACCTACGCGGCAACCGATGTCGCGCGCTGGCTCAAAGCTTAACCTCAATTGGCGGGTTGCATGTGGCCCGTCTGGAAGACTACGAAGTAAACAATGACGCCGATAATGATCACGCCGATGATTGCCGCGGCGATAATGAACATTTTCGTTCCCTGATTGCTCTTCTTTTCGAAGGGGGAACCACCGCCGAAATGGACCGGGCGGGTGCCAGTGTCGGGCGCGCCAAGTTTGACTCCCTGCGGCACGAACATAGTCTGGTCGGGAAGTTTTTTTCCGCTGGCCGCCGCCGCGGCAGAGTCGGCGGATTCAAGGCGCATCTCGATCTGCCCGAGGCGCAAAATTTGACCCGGCTTCAAAACTCCTTCGCCCGTGATTTGCTGGCCATTGATAAAAGTGCCGTTGGTGGAATTCAAATCATTGACGACAATTTCCGTCCCGCGCTGGAGAATTTCGCAATGATGGCTTGAAATTGAACCTTCCGGAATGGGAAACGAGTTGTCATCCACACGCCCAATCGTGGTTTTATCCACTTTTAATTCGTAGGCGCGTCCGGTCATTCCCTCACTAAGTACGACAAGTCTCGGCATAAATGGTTTGAGGTTCGATTATGTTCAGGAAAAACTTCAAGTCAAAGGTTTTTCCCCAACGGGATTTTTCAGCGAAATAAAATGGGAGGGTGAATTCCAAAATCCTACGACTTTTCGATCAGCTTGCGAAATTCACCGAACAGCGCGGTGGAATCGTGAGGACCGGGCGAGGCCTCAGGATGATACTGCACGCAATAGATCGGTTTGGTTTTGTGGCGAAGTCCCTCCACGGTCTGGTCGTTCAAATTAATTCGCGTCACGGCAACTTCCGACGGCAACGATTTCGGGTCCACGGCAAATCCATGATTTTGTGAGGTGATTTCCACCTTGCCACTTTCCAAGTCCTTTACGGGTTGGTTTCCGCCGCGGTGTCCGAATTTCAATTTGAAAGTTTTTCCGCCGAAGGCCTGGCCAAGAATTTGATGGCCAAGACAAATCCCAAAAATCGGGATGCCGCTTTTGACCAGATCGCTGGTCGAGCGAACCGCATAATCCAGCGCGGAGGGATCGCCCGGGCCGTTGGACAGGAAAATTCCGGCGGGCTTGTACTTCAATGCTTCGGCGGCGGGCGTGGCTGCGGGAACGACTTGAACTTTGAAACCCTGCTGGCGAAGTCTTCGGAGAATGTTGTACTTCATCCCGAAATCGTAAGCGACGATCGGGATATCCGCCGGAGGCATCGCATCCCGGATATTACGCGAGTCGAGTGCCGCATTCCCTCGAATCAAATTGAAACTCCCGCTTTGTTCATCTTTTTCATCCCAGAGAAAAGGTTCCTTGTGCGTCACCTCCTTGACGTAATCGACGCCGATCAATCCTTTCCAATCCCGGGTGCGCGACAATGCTTCCTCGTCTGAAATGCTTTCCGTCGAGATAAAACCATTGAGCGCGCCGGTCACTCGCAGCTTTTTCGTGAGCGCGCGGGTGTCGATCCCCTGGATCCCGGGAATGCCGTTTTTCTCAAGGTATTCCCCGAGCGAAAAATCCGCCCGCCAATTGCTCACGACGGGCGAGAGTTCACGAATCACAAACCCGCCGA
>JBDSIW010000534.1:0-5187 GCA_039917795.1 Verrucomicrobiota bacterium
TTGAAGGCGGACCAGGTCAAAGCCACCGGACCGGGCGGGCGTTTGCTGAAGGAAGATGTCTTAAATCACGGAGCGACAGGAGAACCGAAGCCTATGGAGGCAGCCGCGCCCAAAGCAAAAATGCCCGAGGGTTCGCGCGAAGAAGAAGTCGTCCCAATGACGATGCTGCGGCGCACGGTCTCCAGGCATCTGGTCGAGGCGAAGCATGCGATGGCGATGCTGACGACGTTTAACGAGATCGACATGTCCGCAGTGATGGCGTTGCGCAAAGAGTTTCAGGAAAAGTTTCTGGAGAAATACGGAGTCAAGCCGGGTTTCATGTCGTTCTTCGTCAAGGCGGTGGTCGATGCTTTGAAGCTGGTTCCGCAGGTCAACGCGGAAATTCGCGAGAACAATATCGTTTACCATAATTATTTCGACATCGGCGTCGCGATTGGCGGAGGAAAAGGTTTGGTGGTACCCGTGTTGCGGAATGCCGAGCGAATGAGTTTTGCTGAAATCGAAATTGCCATCGGTGAACTGGCCAAGCGCGCCAAGGAAAACAAATTGAAGCCGGACGAGTTGCAAGGCGGCACATTCACGATCAGCAACGGTGGCGTTTATGGCTCGTTGCTTTCGACGCCCATTGTCAATTCTCCGCAAAGTGGAATCCTCGGGATGCATTCGATTCAGGAACGTCCCATTGCGCTCGAAGGAAATGTGGTGATCCGCCCGATGATGTATGTCGCGCTCAGCTATGACCATCGGATTGTCGATGGCCGCGAGGCTGTAACGTTTCTCAAGCGCGTCAAGGAAGCCCTCGAAAAACCAGCGCGAATGCTCCTGGAAGTCTGATGGATGACACCTGCCTCTGGCGGGGGGCGTTGGTGTTGGGAACATCAAACAAACTGCCGAGATATCTACAGCACGTTCATGGAAAACGAAAAATACGATCTCATCATCATCGGCGCTGGTCCCGGCGGCTACGTTGCGGCAATTCGTGCCGCGCAACTCGGACTCAGCGTCGTCTGCATCGAAAAAGAATCCGCACTCGGCGGAACGTGTTTGCGCATCGGCTGTATCCCGAGCAAGGCGTTGCTGGAATCGAGTCACAAATTTTCCGAGGCGCGCGAAAAATTTTCGCAGCACGGCATTCGAGTCAATTCCATCGAGCTCGACCTCGCGACGATGCTTCAGCGCAAAGATCAAGTTGTCACCACGCTGACCAAAGGAGTCGAATTTCTTTTAAAAAAGAACAAAATCACTCGCTACACGGGGACGGCAAGCATCCAAGGCGCTGGCCGCGTGCTGGTCGAAAGCGCGCACGGCAAAACCGAGTTGACTGCAAAAAATATTCTCGTTGCGACTGGCAGTAAGTCGGCGCCGCTTTCGGGCGTTGAAGTGGATGGCGAATTTATCGGCACCAGCACTGAGGCGCTTTCTTTTTCCACGGTGCCAAAACATCTCGTCGTGATCGGCGCGGGTTACATTGGCCTGGAGCTTGGCTCCGTCTGGAAGCGATTGGGCGCGCAAGTCACCGTATTGGAATATTTGGATCGTATCCTGCCGGGCATGGACACTGAGATGGCGAGCGACGCGAAAAAGATTTTGGAAAAACAGGGGATAGAATTCCGCCTCGGCTCGACAGTGACCGCCGCTCGCCGCGACAAAAACGAATGTATCGTGGAGATGGAAAATAATTCTCCGATCCGCTGCGATAAAGTTCTCCTCGCCGTCGGTCGCGTGCCGAACACGGAAGGACTTGGTTTGGAATCCGTGAAGATTGCTTTGGATAAAAAAGGCAGGATTCCGGTGGCTGAGAATTTTGAAACGAGCGCGAAAGGTATCTTTGCCATTGGTGATGTGATTCCCGGACCAATGCTCGCGCACAAAGCCGAGGAAGAAGGAGTCGCTTGCGTGGAAAAGATTGTGACCGGCTTTGGGCACGTGAATTACGACGCCATTCCTGGAATTGCCTACACGCATCCGGAGATTGCGTCCGTTGGAAAGACTGAGGAACAACTGCGCGAAGCGAAAGTGGATTTTCGCAAAGGCGTTTTCAGCTTGCGCGGCAACGGGCGGGCGCTGGCGCTCGGCGATACCGAGGGGAAAATCAAAATTCTAGCCGATGCCAAAACGGATCGCATTCTCGGCGTTCATGCAATTGGTCCACACGCCGGAGATTTGATCAACGAAGCGGCCGTCGCCATGAACTTTGGCGCGAGCAGTGAGGATTTAGCGCGAAGCTGTCACGCGCATCCGACGCTTGGAGAAGCTTTGAGAGAAGCTGCGCTGGCGGTGGACGGACGAGCGATTCATTCCTGAGTTGAGGTCCGAATTCGCTCCTTCCAACCCGACTTTGGCAAAGATGGCGGTGAGTGCAGCAAACGCGGCGGAAAGCAATGCCCAGATGAACCAGTTTTGGGTGGTATTCATGAGAAAACTATTTCAAAAAATCCCGTTTTCGCCGAAAAAATTTAAATTTTTGATCTTGGAGACGTTCGCCTAAGCGTTGGTCGAACCTGCGCGTGGAGTCTGCCAATCTAAAAAAAAGCATTTGATTACTTCTTCAACAAAAACAAACCAGCCAGCGACAAGGCGATACCTAAAATTCTTTGCCACGACGCAGATTCTTTGAAAAATAAAAATCCCGCTATCGCCATGATCGCCGCGCCGCCAGCTAGAATCATGGGAACCGCCGAAAGCGGTCCTCCTTTCTGGAAAAGCAGAAAAAAGAAGATCGTGCCGACGCCAACGCAAATTCCTGTCAGCACGGAATAACAAACGCCGGACGCGCTGTACGTTTGATTCCATTGACCGAAGAATTTTAGATAGGCCAGATAAAGCAGAATGGTGAGCGCGGCGCTTCCCTCGACCACGAACCCGCCGAGTCCGTCGCCGATTTTGTCGGAGGCCATCTTTGTAAAAATCTGGTGTGCGCCGTAAAGCACGGCCGCGCCGACCGCGTAGAAGAACCATGATTGCATATTTGTTCTTTTGTTGTTCATTTTTCGCGAAATCACGTTCTTAATTTTTCGGATGAACATGCACGACGGCTTTGCCAAGCTGCCGAACGTGTTCTTTCAAAACTCTTTCAACGTGAGAGGAAGCTTCCACCGCTTTTCCGACCGATAGCTCCGAATCAACTTCAATAGTCAAATCACAATGGACTTTATGTCCAAGCCAGCCGGCGCGAATGTCGCGGACGTTTCGCACTCCTTCGACGTGGGTGGGCGCGTGTTCAATTTGTTGCAAAACCTCTGGTTCAATACCATCGAGCAATCGCAGGAAAATAGAAATGGTCGCGTCCTTCACAATAAACAAAATCGCGATGGTGATAAGGACTCCGATGATTGGATCCAAAATCGGATAGCCAAAATAAACTCCGGCGACGCCAATCAAAACGGCGAGGCTCGTGAAACCATCGACGCGCGCGTGTTGTCCATCGGCGATAAGCGCGGCGGAACCAATTTCTTTGCCGACTTTGATGCGAAAGACGGCGACGGCTTCGTTGCCGATAAAACCGACAATCGCGGCGACTGCAACCCAGCCCAGATGCGAGACAGGTTGGGGGATGAATTATTTTCATCACCGATTCGTAAGCGGCAACGCAGGCGGAAAAGAAAATAATCAGCACGATAATCACACCAGCAACATCTTCAGATTTGCCGTAACCATAAGTGAATCGGCGACTCGGCCCGCGTCGCGCCAGCGAAAAAGCAATCCAGAGCGGAATGCTCGTCCCAGCATCGGCGAAATTATGAATCGTATCGGCGAGCAATCCAACGGAGCCGGAAATGAGAACCACGATGAGTTGCAACGAGGCAGTGATGCCCAATCCGACCAGCGAAATTTTCAACGCGCGAATTCCCTTTTCGTGCGATTCCATCGTATCGTCGATTTGTGGCGGCGCTGTGCGAGTGGGCAAATTTTCCGCGAAACCAACCGACGACACCGCCGCCGTGGTCGTGGCCATGTCCACCGTTATCGTGTCCGTCATGCGCATGAGGGCCGTGACTGTGGCCGTGCGCTTCTTCCGTGAACTTCGTTTTGAAAACGTGGCTATGCCCGCCGTGACTGACGTTTAAGTTCACGTCGAATTCGTGCGGCTCGGGAATATCGGCATCGCCTTCCAAAAATTCGCCATGCGGCACAAAATTGAAAAGCTGTCTTGCGCCATCCGGACGAATGGTTTCCAACGTGATTTTGTCCGAAGCAATCGGCTGAGAACGTTTCTTCGCGTCGAAAAAATAAAGACGAAAACGCGGCGGGACATTCGTTTCAACAACGCTGATTTCAATGAAGCTGTCGTGCATCGCGACCCACGTTCCGCCGTGTGGTCCATGTTCGTCATGTTTCTTTTCTGCCATAAATTCTTCCTCTGAGCTTAATCCAATTTCTCTTTCGTTTCTTTCGTTTTCTCAGCCCAAACGTAAAGCACAGGCAGCAAAACAAGTTTCAGAAACATCCGATGTCGCGCGTTTTCAGGTTAATCATGAGCGCGGCGCGGCGCTGGCCGGCATCGCGCAGAATTGGCTCGATGGTTTTCGTGGTTTGAAACTCCACGACTTGTCCGAGGGGGATCAAACCCGTTGCGCCCACGCGCACGGGCAGTTTTTCAATTCACTCAATGCTTGAGAAGCCTCAGAGCATTCGCAATTACAATAAGCGTCGCCCCCGTATCCGCCAGAATCGCCAACCACAGACTCGTGTAACCGAGCAACGCCAATACTAGAAACACGGCTTTGACCGTCAGCGCGAAGGTGATGTTCGCCTGAATAATCCGCACGGTGCGACGACCCAAAGCGATGGTTTCTGCGACCTGGCTTAAATCATCCTGCATCAATGCAACGTCCGCCGTTTCAATCGCCGTGTCGGTTCCCGCTCCGCCCATCGCAATGCCGATGCTCGCCGCCGCCATTGCCGGTGCGTCGTTCACACCGTCGCCAATCATCCCGACGTGTTTGTATTTCACGAGGAGTTCCCGAACGCGCTCAATTTTTTGGTCCGGCAACAAATCTCCTTTCGCCTCGTCAATGCCGACTGCTTGGAAATGGCGTCAACCGTTCGTTGGTTGTCGCCGCTCAACATCACAATTTTTTCCACACCGGCAGCGTGCAGCGCTTTGATGGCTTCAATGGCATTCGCTCGGATCGTGTCACCGACTGCGAGAATGCCGAAAACTTCGCCTTTGCAGTCCGCGTGTGG
>JBDSIW010000535.1:0-4519 GCA_039917795.1 Verrucomicrobiota bacterium
CCGCAAAAGCCGTAGAGCGTGCCCGAAGGTTTTTCCGAACCTTTATGGGAAATAGCGTTCGGCAAATCCGCCCCCAGACATCGACGGCTACAAAAATCAGGGGATTCTCCCACGCGCCCTGAGCCACGGAACGGCGGATCAAAGCGGGAGGGAACTTAAGAATTTTTTCTTCTGAATCCTATTTCCTTTTTAATGCATTGCTTGATCGTCACCGGACAATCAGGCATTCGCCCATTCACCAGACAGCCTTGGCCTCTGTTGACAGTTCTTTTCGCGGGCGGAATCGTATTGGGAGGAAAATCAAACTCAACGATTAAGGAAACCTATGTTCAAAACGAAACTTTCAAAAATTCTGGTGACAGTACCTTTCACTCTCGCCTTGGTCGGATGCCAAAATATGCCGGGAGAACGGAACACGCAGGGTGCAGTGATCGGCGGAGCAGCCGGAGCGGCGGCGGGTGCGGCAGTGGCGAAAAACAATCGCGTGCTCGGAGCTTTAATTGGCGGCGCACTCGGTGCGGGTGGCGGCTATGTCATTGCGGCCAAGACGGACAAAATCAATTCCGGCGACAAGGAATCGGCCAACCGCGCCACTCGCAAGTCCCAGGAAAATCCCGCCTCTGCCGATGACGCTCAAAAGGCCGTTACTGCCGATTTGAACCTGGACGGATTTGTCACGCTCGATGAAGTGGTCGCCATGAAGGAAGCCGGCTTTCCCGATGAAAAGATGCTGGAAAGAATGCGCGCCACCGACCAGGTTTTTGAACTCACCTCGGAGCAGGAGAAATATTTGATGGATCGCGGCGTCGGCCAAAGCGTCGTCGATCAGATGGAAAAAATAAATCAGGCTGGTGCCCACGCTGTCCCGGAAAATCGACAGGACGTGATTAGCGGACCGGCTACGCGTTAGAACTAATTGCCGGAGACATCCGGTTTCGTGTAATGCGGTGGGCAATTGCCCGCCGTTTTTTTTTAATCTTTTGCCTCTAAGGAAAACCTCGCAACCTTTCCGGAGTTTGCCCAATAGTCTCCGCAACAAAACCGGGATTGAACGGAGTGCGATTAATTTTATGCCGAAATTTGCTGCCAACCTGACGATGCTTTTCACGGAGGTTCCATTTCTGGAACGATTTTCTCTCGCACGCGAGGCGGGCTTTTCTTACGTCGAATACCTTTTGCCCTACGCGTTTCCCTCGGAAGAGTTGAAAGCGAAGCTCGACGCCCACCAATTGAAGCAAGTGTTGTTCAACCTCCCGTGCGGCGATTGGGAGGCGGGCGAGCGCGGGATTGCATCCCATCCGGATCGAACAAAAGAGTTTCAAACCGGCGTGGCCCAAGCCATCGAGTACGCGCAGGCGCTCGGCGTCCAGCGTCTAAACTGTCTCGCCGGAAAGCGGGTGGCGAAATTCAGCGACGATGAGCATTGGCGGACTCTCGTTCAAAATGTCGAGTTTGCCGCGAGGGCGCTTGAAGGGAAGGGACTGACGCTTCTGATTGAGGCGATCAATCATTTTGATCTGCCCACGTTTTTTTTGAATCGCACCGATCAAGTGCTCAAGTTGATCGATGAAGCTGCGAGGCCCAACATTTTGGTCCAATACGATGTCTATCACGCGCAGCGCGAGGAGGGGGAAATCGTTGCCACCCTGCGCAAAAATGCGGCGAGAATCGGCCACATACAGATCGCCGACAATCCCGCACGCCATCAGCCGGGGACGGGCGAAATCAATTACCCGTTCGTGCTCAGGGAAATCGATGCAATGGGCTATGACGGATTTGTCGGCCTCGAATACATTCCATCAGCCGCCACCCGATCCACGTTCGGCTGGATCAAAGAATTGGGTTACAAACTTTAGGCGGGAATAAGACGGAAGAAAAATTGGAGAACTGGAAATGAAAATTGGATTTATCGGACTCGGCATCATGGGTCGCCCCATGTGCAAAAATTTATTGAAAGCCGGCCACGAATTAGTTGTCTGCGGCCACAAAAATAAAGCTTCAGTTGATGAAGTGGTCGCGGCTGGGGCGAGAGCGGTGGCCACTCCCAAAAACGTCGCCGAACAGGTGGAGATTCTCATCACGATGCTGCCGAATTCGCCGGAAGTGAAGCAGGTGATTCTCGGGGCCGGTGGAGTGATTGAAGGCGCAAAGGCGGGATTGATTGTCGTGGATATGAGTTCCATCGCGCCATTGGTCAGCCGGGAATTGGCGTCGGCGCTGGGGGAAAAAGGGGTCGATATGTTGGACGCACCGGTCAGTGGCGGCCAGCCCAAGGCGATCGAAGGGACGCTATCCGTGATGGTGGGCGGGCGGAAGGAAGTTTTCGATAAATGTTTCCCTATCCTGAAGTCCATGGCGGCGTCGGTGGTTTTGACGGGCGAGATTGGCGCGGGAAACATAACGAAATTAGCCAACCAGGTGATCGTGGCGTTGAACATCGCGGCGATGTCCGAGGCGCTGGTACTGGCGACCAGGGCGGGGGTTGCGCCAGAGCTGGTTTTTCAGGCCATACGTGGAGGGCTCGCGGGCAGCACCGTTTTAGAAGCCAAGGCGCCGCTGGTCATGGACCGAAAATTTGAGCCGGGATTTCGAATCAACCTCCACATTAAAGACCTGGCCAACGCGCTGGATACCGCCCACGAAATGGGTGTTCCGCTGCCCATGACTGCCACGGTTATGGAAATGATGCAGGCGTTGAAAACCGACGGGATGGGCAACCTGGACCATTCGGCGCTCGCGCGTTATTACGAGAAAATGGCAATGGTAGAAATCAAACGCTGATTGGGGCGACCAGCGATGCTCAAGCACTCGGACTCCTTCGAAAACGGGATGGTAGCCAGCCGGCCAATCGTCGAGCAAATCATCGACCACGCCGAACAATCGCTCCTCGGGCGGATCCCATGGCTTCATCAGGTAGATCGATTTGGACGTTGTTGATGGCGCGGATCGCGGCATCAGTGTCCGAGTAAGCAGTGTGGAGCGCGCGCTTGGCGTCGGGGTAAAATTCAATCGCCTTTTCGAGGAATTCCACTCCGGTCATGTGCGGCATTCTTTGGGCAACGAGAAAAAGTGCCACCGGTTCGTTGCAAAGTTTCAGTTGCTTGACCGCCTCGAGCGCCGACGCGCCGGAATCCGCGGAAATAATTCTGTAGCGATCGCCATACTGCCGGCGCAGGTCACGCTCGATCGTCCGCAGCACATCCGGGTCGTCGTCCACAGCCCAAATGACAGGTTTGGGCATAATCGTTCAATTTTCTGCGCCGCCGAAAATTGAGGCTAAATTATCGCGGAGTTGATACCCAAGTCTCCGGCTCTCGATGAAAAGGGAGCTTTACGCGGCGGAAAGAAGAGGAACGGTTGGAGAGTCAGGACACAAACGAAGATCAAGGCTTTAACTCAAGCCCAAACTTGCCGGCGACTTTCGTGAGGCGTGGCATTCCAAAAAAATGGTACAGATGGATGACTTTGCCACAGTGGCAACACACCACGACATGCGTTCCCGATTCCATCTCCGCGCCCGGTTCTTCCACAATCTCGAACGAAATCTCGTCGCAACATTCCCATTCTTTCATGCGTTGATCCTAAGCGGTGAGTGAAAATTTTCAAACGCCGCGCGAACAAAACGTCCTTTCGGCTTCGATTTGAGAAGGACAGCGGCGCCCGAAGGAAGCGAGGTTGTGAAAGTATAATTCCGGGCTGTGGAACTCGTTTTCGACTGAAATCCGGCCAATCGATCCGGGCAACAAAAAAGCCGGATAACAAGTCCGGCTTTTTCACACACGAATTAAATGTTCCTGAGAACATTCATAGATTAGCTCGCTGACGTTTTTTCGATAGTCGCCAGAACTGGGGACAACAATTGAATTCCGCGGAGACGGATCGGAGACGACCAGTCGCGAAAAGCCACAAGATGCCGAGGCCGCAAGGCACTTTGAAAATTTATTGAGCGCGATTAAGAAAAAACTTTCCTGGTGATAGCGGAATCAGTTGTCGCGATCGCTTCATCACTTCCCGGAAACTGAAAGCGGAGGATCGGCAAGGTGGGTTTTCCATTGAAGAAAAACAGAATCTTAATTTTTTCGAATTGGCCACCGATGTTTTGCCGCTCGCTCGCTTGTCTTTACATGGTTTGGCCATTCGGTATCGTCGCTCAAAAGGTTGATCCTATGAATCGATACGAGTTCATTTCCCCGGTGCGGCAGGTGCCATTGGCAATTTGCTTTCTCTTTCAAATCTGGAACACGAGCGTCGCTGGAAATGGGAATTGGCCCCAGTTCCGCGGCTCCGGCTCCAGTGGCATTTCTGACGAAGCGGCTCCCGTAACGTGGAATGTCGCGTCGGGAGAAAATATCCGGTGGCAAACGCCCATTCCCGGCTTGGCCCATGCCTCGCCAATTATCTGGGAAGACAGCCTCTATCTCGCAACCGTGGTCAAGCCCGGCGCCAAACCTCAACTCAAGGTCGGCCTTTACGGCGACATTGGTTCGTACGCCGAATCTGAACCTCACCGATGGCGGCT
>JBDSIW010000536.1:0-10477 GCA_039917795.1 Verrucomicrobiota bacterium
CGGTCCGCCCCGCGCACCCACCCATCGGCAACCTCAACCGCAGGAAGTTTCCAGCGAATCGTCACGCCTTGCGACTCGATGAGCCATGCCGCCAAGTCGCGCAAGGCCTGGGGCGGATCAACGCCGACTTCGGTTGGGCTGAAAAATCCGCCGATCACTGTATCCGCTCGGGCGGCCGGACCCATTTGCAACGCTTCCGCGCGCGAAAGCAATTTTCCCGAGTAACCGAGGCTGCTTCCCTGCGTGGCGAATTCCTCGATCACAGCCAATTCATCCGGTTGCGTCACGAGATGAATGGAGCCAGTCGAGGTATGAAAAGTGCCGGAGGCCTTGATAAATTCCAGCCAGAGTTCCCGCGAGCGGAGAGCGGTGGCAAGTTTCAAACCCGGCGGCTGTCCGATGGGCCAGACCATCCCGAAATTGCGAATGGATGCGCCTTCCGCGCGCGCGGTGCGTTCCAGAACGGTTACTTGATGACCGCGCCTCGCCGCCGCCCATGCGTGGCCCAGCCCGAGAATTCCTGCGCCAATGATGACAATTTTCATTCGATTCTCGTTGTGTTCGCTTTCCAGTCGGGTAGGCAGCTCGCATCGTTGTGCGCTGAAAACCTTCTACGTTTTTCCCGCAGCCGCGGCAGCATCGTCGAGCGCGCGATTTTTTTTATGAGCGCCGTGGACGTACCACATGACCACGAGCATGAGGAGCGAAAAAGCCACGCTCATCGCGAGCGCCAAAAGATTTACGGAGTGAATCCCCGCAACCTTGTCCTTGCCCTTGAGAATCCATCCGATCATTTCTTCCTGAACGACCGGACCGAGGCTGCCAATGCCATTGACGAGTCCAGCGACCGCCACGCCATTTTTGTTGCCAGCCACATGCACGGACGCCGCGCCGCTCAACATCGTATCGGGACCATAGATCATGAAGCCCACGAGACCAAAACAGATCGCCATGCCGAGCGGGTTATGTTCGAAGCGCAGAATGCAGAGGTAGCCAAAGATCAATCCAATCGACATGAAGAAGCAAAGTTTGGCCCAGTTTCCTTTGAAGAGTCGATCCAGCGCCCATCCGGACAACACCGCTGGAATAACGCCGCCGACATCGAAGAATATCGAATACCACCCAGCCGTCGCTTTGGACACACCCATCAACGCGAGAATGGTGGGCAGCCACGAGTCCAGCGCGTAACGCAGAAACTTGATGGAGAAATAGCTGATCCCCATCGCGAGGATCACAGGATTGAATGCCAACCGCAGATATTGACCCGCCGTGACCTGGTCATCGGTTGATGCTCGCACCGTCCGCGTATCCTCTTTATCTGGCTCAACGATGGCTTTTAATCCGATATCCTCCGGTTTGTCTCGTTGCCACAGGAAGACAACCCACCAGATCAAGAAGCTGATGAGCGTGCAACCGAAGTAGGACCAGCGCCAGCCCGCGAGGCCAAGTAGCGTCGAAGCGATCATTTTCACTGCAATGTTTCCGACGATATAGCTGGTACTCCAAACGCCCATGACGCGTCCGCGCTCCAGTGGCCGCAACCAACGCGCGACTCCGCCCACCGCTCCCGGCCATCCGCTTGCCTGGGCGAGACCATTCACAATCATGAAGGTCATGAACGTGCCGTAGGAGTTCGTGAACCCGAAGATGATGTTGCAGGCAATGGAAATTCCCAATCCACCCAGCAACAAAACGCGCGGTCCCCATCTGCGCCCGATGAACCCGCAAAGAAATTGCCCAACCATGTAGGCCACCAGAAATGCCGTCCAGATATGCGCAATGGAGTCGATGCTCCATCCGAATTGCTCATTCAGCGAAGTCTTGATCAAGCCGAAAACTTTTCTCGTGAAATAATATCCGGCGTAGGCCAGGTAGGTGGAAATCAAAATGCGCCAGCGCCATTTCGACTGGTCGGCCGACAAGGGTTCAACGCCGGAAGTCATGAAGTGGAAGAGGCCGCCGAGATCGTTCTGCTATGAAGCGCCCGCGCATTGAGGGATTAAAGAGGCTTTTCTTTTACCTTCAAGCTCAGACTTGTCCGTACGACAAATAAATGCGGCGAAACAAAAATTCCTGAAAACGAGCGATGGTCCACGCCCGGTTTTCAGGCAAGCCAAGGTTGGCGATTTTTTTCCAGCCGTGTAAAATTTCGCCAGACGCCGATGTGAATTGAAATTAATTCCCCGCGCCTCATAGTGAGTGCGACGCCAATCCAAGGCACGGCACAACCGTTGCTTAATGATTCGGATGATTGGGCTCAGCTGGGTGCGGTTGTCGATTGAATGAAATTTCGTGATTACAATCTGGGCGGATTTTTTGACGAAATGATCGGCGAAGATGGATCGCCTCGCCTCGCCGTTCGCCATCTTGCCCGCAACCTCGAAGCGCTTCCCGATGGTGAATTAATTCGCCGCCAGAAATCGGCGGACCGGGCGCTCATCCAGATGGGAATCACGTTCAACGTCTACGGCGAAAGCGCAGGCGTGGAGAAAACCCTGCCCTTCGATCTCGTCCCCCGGATTCTTGCCGCTGAAGAATGGACCCGAATCGAGCTGGGGCTCAAACAACGGATCGAAGCGCTTAATCTTTTCATCGACGACCTTTATCACGAGCAGAAAATCATCCGCGACAAGGTCGTGCCCGAACACGTCATCGCTTCCTCCAAGGGTTTTCGCAAACAATGTGTCGGGATGAATCCCCCGCGCGGCATCTGGTGTCACATCACCGGAACCGATTTGGTGCGGCATGGCGACGGACAGATTTACGTGCTCGAAGATAACTTGCGCTGTCCTTCCGGCGTTTCCTACGTGCTGGAGAATAGGCATTTGATGAAAAGCCTGTTCCCCGAAGTTTTCGCGGCATCGAAGGTTCGGCCAGTTTCGAATTACCCGTTGCGCTTGCGCGACGTGCTGGAATTTCTTTCGCCGGACAGTGTGAGTTCGCCGCGAGTTGTGTTGCTCACGCCGGGTGTTTTCAATTCTGCCTACTTCGAACATTCCTTTCTCGCGCAGCAAATGGGAATTGAGCTGGTGGAAGGCTCCGACCTCGTGGTGTCGGACGGATTCGTCTGGATGCGGACGACCAAAGGTTTTGAACGGGTAGATGTGATTTATCGTCGCATTGACGACGACTTTCTTGATCCCAAGGCCTTTCGTCCTGACTCAATGTTGGGCGTGCCGGGTTTGATGGAAGTTTACAAAGCGGGGAATGTCGCACTGGCGAATGCTCCCGGCTCCGGCGTGGCGGATGACAAGGTGGTTTACGCCTATGTGCCGCGCCTCATCAAATATTATCTGGATCAGGAAACCATTCTCCCGAACGTGCCCACTTACATTTGCGACGAGGAAAATGATCTGAGTTACGTTCTGGAAAATATCAACAAACTCGTGGTCAAAGCCGCCAATGAATCAGGTGGCTACGGGATGCTCATTGGCCCGCATGCCACGAACGAGGAATGCGCGGATTTTGCGAAGCGCATTCAAGCGGACCCGCGAAATTACATCGCGCAGCCGACGCTCGCCTTGTCGCGCGTCCCGACCGTGGTGGACGATCACCTCGAAGGTCGCCATGTCGATTTGCGGCCCTACATTCTCTATGGAAAAGATATCTACGTCATGCCCGGAGGATTGACCCGCGTCGCTTTGAAGAAAGGATCGCTCGTTGTGAACTCGTCGCAAGGCGGCGGCAGCAAGGACACCTGGGTACTGGCCGACGCCGCGACCAAGGAGGAAGATCTGTTGGCGCGAAATCCTGCCCAATCACAATCCCAAAGCCAGGAAGCGAATATTTAATGCTCAGTCGAGTCGCCGAATCAATTTACTGGATGAGTCGTTACGTGGAGCGCGCGGAAAATGTGGCGCGCTTCATCGGCGTGAACTTGACTTTGATGCTGGATTCCAGCGACCGCGAGCAACAATGGGCTCCCTTGGTCAACACGACCGGAGATCACGAAGATTTCGAGAAGCGTTACAAAATGGCCACGGAGGAAAACGTCCTGCGTTTTCTCACTTTTGATCGCGACAATCCGAATTCGATCATCTCCTGTCTGCGGGCCGCGCGCGAAAACGCACGCTCGGTTCGTGAAATCATCTCGTCGGAAATGTGGCTCCAGCTCAACACCTTTTATTTGAAGGTGAATGACGCCGCCACTCGGGGTAAAGGAATGGAGTCGCCACACGATTTCTACACGAGCGTAAAACTTTCGAGCCACCTTTTTATGGGCATCACGGACGCCACCATGACGCACGGGGAAGGCTGGCACTTCTGCCGGCTGGGGCGAAAACTCGAGCGCGCCGACAAGACTTCCCGCATTCTTGACGTAAAATATTTCATTCTGTTGCGCTCCGTCGCAGACGTCGGCACCCCATTGGATGACACGCAATGGGCGGCGGTCCTTCGCTCCGCGAGTGCTTTCGAAATGTACCGAAAGAAACATGGCCGGATCTGGCCTAAGGGAATCGTGCAATTCCTCTTGCTCGACAGGGAATTTCCCCGCGCAATCCACTTTTGCCTCCGCGAGGCGAACGAATCACTGCACGCCATTTCGGGTACGCCGTTGGAACAATCCACGAGTGATGTCGAGAAATTGCTGGGAGGCCTTTGCACCTACCTGGCTTCCACCAGCGTGGACGAAATCATCAATAACGGATTGCATGAGTATCTGGACCATCTACAGGACCAAATGAACCTAGTGGGCACAAAGGTTTTCGAAATGTTCTTCGCCCAGCGCGTGCGCGAACCGGAGAAAAAACCCGCCAGCGAATCACTGCAATGACGCACCTTTCACTCAAGCCATTCTAAAAATCATGAACCCAACCGAATCCATCCCGACGGCGGCCGAGGTTGACGCGAAACTTGTTTCTTACATTAACGTGAAGCTCGCGCTGCTGGGTTGCCAACTGGTCGCGACCCATTCCAAATCCGAGTTCACAGAAATCGCCGCCTCGCTCATCGCCCGTTATCGCGAGAAGGAACGGCTGCTGGCCAATCACCTCAGCCCGCCTGATCAGCGCATCCAAAGTTTTCTTTTCGATTATTTCCAGGAGTGCGCCATCGGCACATTGCCAACGCGGACCTTTGTCCTCGACCGCCCCGGTTTGGCGCGAACGCTTTCGTTGCCCTTCGATCGGGACGAATTTATTTCCGACATCGTCAGCTCGTATCGCGTGCAACAAGGCGTTCTGCACAATCCGAAAAGCGACCGTCGCACGACGCAGGGCATTTTCCATGTCACCGAAGGCGGGTTGCCCATTCCTAACGACAAAGTCGCGGTGCCATCATCAGTTTTCGCAAAACTTTGGAGCCTCGCGTTGACTCCACCCCCGGAACTAATGCGCCTGCCATTTACGACGACACAGCCTGTTCCGGCGGAATGTTTTGTCTCTCTGCTGATTCGTCCGCTCGTTTGCCCTGCCGTGCCAGGATTCACGGCGGAAAAATCAATGGAAATTCGTTTCTTCGTTCCGGGAGGGCTGGTGAGCAATCTCGATTTTGTCGAAAGCATTTTTGGCAACGCCGGTGATCCGTATTTGCCCGAGAACGACGCCGGGCTCGATGTTGAACATTGGACAGCGCACACCGGGTGCGTCGTGCTCGCTCCCCATCTGGTTGGCCAGACCAAAAAATCCCTCGGCTTGCCGCATTGGGACAAGGCGACCGAACGGCAGCGCCGCGATTCGATGTGCTGGAAAAATGAGTCTGATTTCTACAACAATGGCGAGGCCTTCAAGCTGACTTGCCGTGATGAAAGCGGCGTCATCGTCACGATTATCGCCGACAATTATTTCGGTTATTGCAAAAAAGAGGTCAAAACTCAGATCAGTTACTCCGCGAACCTGTTCGGCCTTTGCGAGGAAGAACACGCCGGTGGCGCGCTCGTTTTTACCAGCTACGATTTGGGCGAGGAATTTACGGGGAATGTCCATGTCCGAGCGCTGGGCCATTCATTTACCGAAATGGTTTCGCTTTACGATTCGTTGATGGACGTGAGCCCGGAAGGCTTTGCCGTCGATCAAAAATTTCCGGACATCATCTACGTGCCCGAACATGCCGGTTTCGATTTGCACCAGCAGAAAGTCAGCTGGCCAAAGAAAGATGGAAGCCGGGGCAGCACGAAATTGCTCCCGAACAAAACTTACGTGCGCCCATCAGGCTACAAAGTTCAGATGGAGAAGCCGAACGGGCGCGCCTGGCGTTTGGTGGGGACGGTGGCGGAAGGAACGCTTTGCCATAAGCCTTCGACGGTTTCCGGCGGCGGCAAATCGGAAATCTCTAAACCGATCACGGACGCGATCATTCAAGGACCGGTGTTCGTGGCCGATTTCAAAAAAGACTTTCAACGTGTCGCTGAGTTGTTGCGCCATGATTATTCCAAGCGTTTCAATGGCCGCAAAAAAAAGAAAGACACGCGCGTCGTGCTCTCACCGGAACGCTCCCTCGGTTCTGTGATTAAATTGCTCACGCCTGACGCGCGCGATTACACGCCGGAGTACAACGCCTGGCTCGACGCCATTCCGCAAAATATCAAGGAACTCGTTTTCGTGGTGAAGCGATTTTACAAAGCCAAATGGGGACAGGATTGGCTGCACCATTTCAGTGTCGACATCATCAACGGCACTCCCGGAAACGAGCTGAAGTGTGACAACCGCAAACTGGTGACAAATTATTTGCGGGTCGGCTACGAACAGGACGGTTCGTGGCGCGTGTTTGGTTTGCGGAAGGATTTTCAACCCGCTACCAAGTTGCAAATGGAAGATGACATCACGGCATCGGTCGTGGTGCCGCTCAGCGCGCTGCCGAATTGTCCACCAACGACCGGCGCCACTTCGGTCAAGTTTGTGCAGAATTGCGAACAACGACTTTTCCAGCGGCCAGACGAAGCGATCCACCGCGGTTACGACCGGCAGACTGAATCTGATTTTGCGCAAGCCGGAAATTTCTTCTCGAATTACGAACCGCTCGACGTCACAAACGCCCGCAACTTCGTGGAAGACGCCATCGGTTTCGCACAGTTCACGGAACCGATGCAGAACGTGATCAGTGGCGCGGCGACGAATTCTCCTCCTGCGTTTTTCGTTTGCTCAGCCAACCCGCGCTTGGTCGATGGCAAGCCGACAAAAAATCCCCGCTATCTCCAGATTCGTCCTGACCTTTTGACGCCGCGCGAGAGTTACCTCGCCCAAATGGCAACGCGATTGCAACGGCGTTTGCCCCTGAACCAAGCGGTCTACACGCCGGTCAACGTTGTGTTGCCCGGGCGCCGAAACAATCCTCCTGAACCGAAGATTCGTCCGCTCGCTGTCTTCAACCCGATTCATTATTTCGAATTGCCCGAGCTGTTCATGGAATTTATTTGCAGCATGACGGGCAAATCTCCTTCGACGACCGGCGCCGGTTCCGAGGGCGCGTTGACGAAATCTCCGTTCAACGCGCTGCCGCCCATCATCGATTTGAACAACGCGCTCGTGGCATGGTTGCTGACCGGGCATTCGGGATTTGTCACCGCGGCGGGATTTGTCGGACCGCACTCGCGCGTGGATCATGACGTCAGCTTGCTTGTTCCGGAAATCTGGTGCCGCATGAGCGAGGAGGAACGCTCCGCGAAGTTTTTGATTGAGAATAATTATCTCGAGCCCTGCAAGGATTTCGACCACGACGCCAAGCGCGTTCTGGCCAGCCGGCTTGGTTTCCGGATCAACGAACGCTTTGTCCGCACTTTCTTCAGTCGTGTTTTTAATCATCCTGCCGCCGTTGTGACGGACGAAATGCTGCGGCCAGAAACGCAGGACATGGCCGTTTTCGCCGACGGCATGGAAAACATCGTTACCACGCAAAAGCGCGTGGCCCAGATGTATTTCGACGATGGCAGCATCGCTTGCGCGTGTCCGCCGTTGCAGGCACTTCTGCACATTATGGTGCACGAAAATTTTGAGGGAAAAGGTCTCCAGCATTCCGAGATTCGCAATCTGTTCACGTGCGAATCTCTTTTGGCCAGCGACTGGTACGCGGCGCGGCTCAAGGCAAAACAGTCCGTCGATTACCAGCTTTGGCTGCGACACATCCGCACGCTGGAAAATTTTTTGAAACGCGCCAATTACACCGAGGAAGCGGCGCGGCTCGGGATTTCTACCCGCCTCGAATTCGCGCGCAAAAATTTCACGGAGGTCGAGTCACCGGCTTATCTGCAACGCTTGCGCGGGACGCTGGGCGCGGAACCCATCGCCAATTATTTGAATCCTTCTTCGGCAACGCCTGTTTAACTCGTCATGGCCATTCACATTTCACTGCTCCATCGGTCGCACTACACTTACGACCGGGCGGTGACGCACGCGCCGCATCTGGTCCGGCTCCGCCCCGCTCCGCATTGCCGCACCCCGATTTTGAGCTACGCGTTGAACGTGTTGCCGAAAAAACATTTCATCAATTGGCAGCAAGACCCGTTCAGCAATTACGTCGCGCGCCTGGCCTTTCCCGAAAAAACCAACGAACTGTTGGTCGAGGTAAATCTGGTGGCTGAAATGTCGGTGTTCAATCCCTTTGATTTTTTTCTCGAACCCTACGCCGAGAAATTTCCCTTCCAATACGAGCCAGGGTTGATGAAGGAACTCGCGCCGTTTCTCGAAACGGCGCAAGACACTCCTCTAATCACGGAATTTCTTAAGAGCGTCAGCCGAACCGAAGTTCGCAGCATCGATTTCCTCGTCAGCCTGAATCTCCGTCTTTCGCAGGAAATAAAATATCTCATCCGCATGGAAGCGGGGGTGCAAAAACCGGAGGAAACTTTGCAGTTGCAATCCGGTTCCTGTCGCGACACCTCGTGGCTCCTCGTAAATCTATTTCGCCAACTCGGCCTCGCGGCGCGCTTCGTCTCCGGCTACTTGATTCAACTCGCTCCCGACATCAAATCGCTGGATGGACCGAGTGGTACCGAGGTTGATTTCACGGACCTGCACGCGTGGTGCGAAGTCTTTTTGCCGGGGGCGGGTTGGGTTGGCTTGGATCCGACATCCGGCTTGCTCGCGGGTGAAGGCCATATTCCCCTCGCCTGCACGCCTGAACCTTCGAGCGCAGCGCCCATCACTGGCGCGGTGGACCTGTGCGAAACGAAATTCGTCCACGAAATGAAGGTCACGCGGATTCACGAGTCACCGCGGGTGACCAAGCCCTACACCGAGGAGCAATGGAAAGAAATCCTTCTCTTGGGAAATTCAATCGACGGCGAACTCAAGTCCGGCGACGTGCGCCTGACGATGGGTGGTGAGCCCACGTTTATCTCCATCGACAACATGGACGGCGCGGAGTGGAATTTTACCGCGGTCGGACCGGAGAAGCACAAGCTCTCGGGCGAATTGCTCCTGCGCTTGAAGCAGAAATTTGCGCCCGGCGGGTTGCTCCATTGGGGCCAGGGCAAATGGTATCCGGGCGAATCGCTGCCGCGCTGGTCGTTCGCCTGTTATTGGCGCAAGGACGGCCAGCCCATTTGGAACGACGACGCGCTCATCGCCAGCGACAAAACCAAGTACAGTTTTACGGCGGAGCACGCTCTGAATTTTATCAGCGCCTTGGCCACGCGCCTGGGTGCTGAACCGAAATGGGCGATGGCCGCTTACGAGGATCCTTTTTATCATTCGTGGAAAGAGCGGCATCTTCCCGCGAACGTCGATCCGCATAAAGCCAATTTGAAAGACGAGGAGGAGCGCGTGCGTCTCGCGAAAATTTTGGTGCAAGGACTGGACAGCATCGTCGGTTATGTTCTCCCGATTCAATCGGCTTGCAAAAGCAATCGGCGCGTCTGGGAAAGCGGTCCGTGGTTCCTCCGTTCGGAAAAACTTTTCCTCACGCCCGGCGATTCGCCGATAGGACTTCGTTTGCCGCTGGATTCTTTGCCATGGGTCAGCCCGTCGGATTATCCTTACCTGAATGAGCGTGACCCGAACGAAGCAAGTCCCCCGTTGCCAGCGCGGGAGGAATTTCGCGAGCGATCCCGGGAAGTCGAAACACCCGCGCGCAGCAAGGAAGAAATCAGCAAGCTTGCGCTCCGCCATGATCCGACGCGTTTGCCGAAGCCTGGAGAATCCGCCGCGTGGATTGTCCGCACCGCGCTTTGCGTCGAGACTCGCCACGGCAAGCTCCACGTCTTCATGCCGCCGGTAGCGACCCTTGAGGATTATCTCG
Source organism: Verrucomicrobiota bacterium (assembly GCA_039917795.1). Lineage (GTDB taxonomy): Bacteria > Verrucomicrobiota > Verrucomicrobiia > Limisphaerales > CANJXF01 > CANJXF01. The sequence goes on from JBDSIW010000536.1 coordinate 10,174, forward strand.
AATTGATCACCGCTATCGAAGACACCGCCGCGCAATTGAAAATTCCGGTGGTCGTCGAAGGTTATACACCCCCGAACGATCAGCGTCTCACCAACGTGAAGGTCACGCCCGACCCGGGTGTGATCGAGGTGAACCTGCAACCGGCCCACAGTTGGGGCGAATTGGTCGAGAACACGATCACGCTTTACGAGGAGGCGCGACAATCCCGGCTCGGCACGGAAAAGTTCATGATTGATGGACGCCATGTGGGGACGGGAGGCGGGAATCATGTGGTGGTGGGCGGCGCGACGCCGGGAGATAGTCC
>JBDSIW010000537.1:0-7037 GCA_039917795.1 Verrucomicrobiota bacterium
CCCGTGCTGCATCTGTCATGTAAAGATATTTGCCCGTCAGAAAACAGCCTTCGGCATATTGTTCGCTCTTCCACAAAGTTTTCCCCGACTTCGGATCCACTTTCAAAACGATGGGCTTCGCTGCGTCAGTTATTTTTATTTGCTCGGAATATTGGATATCCTCGGGTGCCGCCGTTGTAGTCGAAACGTAAAGCATTCCCTTTTCGTCAAATTGAATCCGGCTAATTCCCACGCTGGGCAGGCGCCAGCGCACTTTGGCCTCCGGGAGATCGAACGTCGTCAGCACTCCTTTATCGAAAAGGAAGAGGGTGTTGTTGTTTTCCATTGCCGGGGCGATCCCAGGCCGCTCGCCAGAGGTAAAATGGTCATCGATCGGAAACTGCAATTGGCTTTGGCCGATCAGCTTGTTTTTTTTGTCAAGAAAGTAGGAAACTTTGCCCGCCACCAGCAAATCAACCGACTTTTGCGGAAAGAACATTGGCACGCCAATCACTTCATTTCTCCAATCGGTTGCGCCTGGCTCGTTCACGCGACGCAAGGTGACTGCGTAGCGGCTTTCATCCACGCTCCGAATCCCTCCGCCCCGGTTCCGTTTCATTTCATTGGACAGTTCCTCCATGACCGCCCGGGTGCTTGTGGAGGCCCGTGTTTCCGCACCAAGATTGGATTTTCCCGGCGTTTTCATCGTTTGCACCGACGAGATTTTCACCTCCACCAATTTCACATCCATTTCCACCAGGCCTTGCCCCGAGGGAAAAAATTCGCTGCTCGATTTGTAAACGGAAGGTTGGTTTTTCTGCGCGCCTTCCATTTCGTACTTCATCAGGAGCGCCGCAGTCGGAAGGACATTGTTCGGCAAATCTTTTGACAACTCAACTCTCTCTCTCGCCATCGTCACCACTTCCGTTTTCTTCACTTCGCCGGTCTCCACGGAAATCTGCGCGACTAACATTTTCGTCGCCGCGCCGCGAGAAACGACCAGCAGATCGGGATCCCCGGGTGTGAATGACTCCAGGTGCCCCGCAAAAGGCACGTTGTATTTGACCGAGCCGGTTTTCACGTCGAGACAAACCACGCGATGAGCCAAACAAAGCCACAAATCATTCCCGTGGAAAAAGGGTTGAGAGTTGGATTCAAAGCCACCGCCCAAATAATCCGCACTTGATTCAATGTCTGCGTCTGCCGTGGACTCGTCCTCGGCGCTTTTCGATGTCGCCGCCCTGGCTGGATTGGGATCGTCAAGGGAAGTGGACCAAAGATCCTTTTTCGTTGCGATGCTGTGCAGCGCCACTTCGTTTCTCCGACGCAGCAGGATTTGGTCGGGACCCAGGAATTGAGCGGACGTCGCCTGGTTGGGCGGGAGTTTCAAGGTGTAAAACGTCCGGGGTTTTGATCCGCTCAAAATATACCAGAACCACGCAGCCACCAGCGCGCCAAGCAGGAGTGCCACCACGCCCGCGACCGCCATCATTTTGCGCATCCCGCCCCGCTCCGCGACGTCCCGTTGGAATTTATAATCCGGCACCCTGATTTTTTCCTGTTCGGCGCGATAGCGGCAATTGACCGAGCACAAATATCCAAACGATTGCATGCATTCCGGGCAGATCGCCTTCTGGCAAACCACACAATGCGCCGTCGCCACATTTCTCGGATGGCGCTGGCACATTTCCACCGCTGGCGCGACCGCGTTCACTGCGGCTAAAACCGTTTCGCTTGGCGTCGAAACCGGCGTGCTGACATGCAGCCGCACGCGCGGTTTGGGCAAAGCGGTTTCCGCAGAGATCGGTTGGTCCGTGGGGAGTTTCTGTTGAATAGCGGCGTTCGCGGAGTCTGTGACGTTTGTTCCGCAGGCTGGGCAGAAAACGTCCGCCGGCATTTTTTCATCCGCCGGTTCAACATCGAAGGAAAACTTCGTTCCGCAGGAGCAAAGGATTTTGATGTTCATGGATTCACGGTTTGGGATTGAGCAAAGCGACGTTGGTGGGGAACAGATAATCTCGCGTGGTACGCGGTTTGGCGGAATGAATTGAGCCGTCGCAAAACAAAAGATTTCCGCCGGCCTTCGAGTGATTTGCGCCAGGATTCTTGCCGGATTCGGAAAACATTTGTTGCCGCTTTATTTTTGGGAGCGAATTGATCTGGCGGTCGGACACCAGAAGCGATTCGGCTCCGTCGCGTTTGGTCCGTCCCATGTAGTAGGCGTAGCTGATGCGGCGTTTGGCGAACGGTTCACCCTCTGGAAGTTTGTTCTCTTTGCTGCTGGGGCAAATGAATATTTCCGTCACAGTCGTGCTGCGCGGCAAAAGCAGACTCAAGGGAGGTTCCGAACTGTTCGCGCCAACGGAAACGGGGAGCGCCCCGTGGTTGTCCAAATCATAAATGCTCATCGCCACAAAAATGCTCTGGAGATTTTTCTGGCAATTGGCGAGCTGGCGTTGGTGGTCCGAGAACATTCCGCGCCCCATCATCATTATCGAAAGGATCAGCACCAGCACGATGGAGATGAGTAATTCAACCAGGGAAAAAGCCATTTCGCTCCTGCCCAAAAGCTTCACGGAAGTTGGCGCTGGCCGGGGAGAAATCACCGGGAAGAGTTATTCAATCAACGGCGAAAATGAAACCTTTTTGTCGCGTCAAAAAGTTGAGCACAGGAACCGGAAATCTTCGGACAAACGCGCATTTAATCCGCTTTCCCGGCGCTTGGGATTGCCAGTGCGCAGCTCGATCCATATTATTGCGCGATGAACGCGCCCAGTTCCCAAACCGATTTAGTGGCCAGGCAGGAAGACGAGATTCGCGCCTTGATTCCGAAAATCGTCGAACGCTCGCCCAACGAAGCCGCGAAAATTCTGGTCGATTGGCCGGTCAATTCTGCAGTTTCCGTTTTGGAAATGTTGAATCCCGCCACTCGACAGAATCTGCTCGGCGCGCTGCCGGACGATTCGCGCGAGGAAATTCTCACGGCCGCTTCCGCTGAAAATCGCGCCCAATGGATTCGCAATGCCGCCTTCACCGAGGGAACGGTGGGCCGGTTGATGGAACCCGCCCTCGCCATTTTTCGCCCTGACGTCACCATCGCCCGAGCGATCGAAGAGTTGCGCCAGCTCGTCAAACGCGCATTCATCACCTACGGATTCGTGGAGGACGCGCAGGGAAAACTGCTCGGCGTGGTGGCGATGCGTGAATTGGCTCTCGGCGAAGGAAATGAGAGGCTCGAGCAGATCATGGTGCGCAAACCTTTTTTTCTCACCCCGGAAATGTCGTCCATCGACGCGATGCGCGCGGTCGTGACGCGGCATTTCCCGGTTTATCCGGTGTGCGACGCCGAGGGAAAACTTGTCGGCGTGGTGCGCGGCCAGACTTTGTTCGAGGCCCAGGCTATCGAGTTGAGCGCGCAAGCGGGATCGATGGTGGGTGTGGAAAAAGAGGAGCGACTCGTCACTCCGTGGCCGCGCTCGCTCAAGTTTCGTCATCCCTGGCTGCAGTTGAATCTGCTCACCGCCTTTGTCGCTGCCGCTGTGGTGGGAATTTTTGCGCACACGCTGGAGCGAATCGTACTGCTTGCGGTGTTTTTGCCCGTGCTGGCCGGGCAGTCGGGCAATACCGGTTGCCAGGCGCTGGCGGTGACTTTGCGGGGAATTACCCTCGGAGAATTGCGATCCGGCCGTCAGAGATACTTGGTCGCCAAGGAAGCACTGCTCGGTTTGTGCAATGGCGCGCTCGTCGGTTTAACGGCGGGATTGGGGATGTTCGCCTACGCGCATCATCAACACCATCGGTCGGCCGCGATGTTGGGTTTTGTGGTGTTTCTAGCGATGATGGCCAGTTGCGTGATCAGCGGAATTGCCGGGGCGATGGTGCCAATAACGCTAAGGAAACTCGGCGCAGACCCGGCGACGGCTTCCAGTATTTTTCTAACGACCGCCACCGATGTCGTGAGCATGGGAACTTTTCTCGGACTCGCCTCTTTGTTGATCCCGAAATAATTCGCGCTGATGGGCCGCCTCGGTTCACCTTCCGCGTTCCAAGAAAATATAATTGTCGCTCCTGGGAAACCTCGGCACTCTCTGCGCCTCATGCGAGAAATCAACATCGGAATGATTGGCGGCGGCACGGTCGGGAGCGGCGTTTTTCACGCGTTCCAAACCAACGGCGCGCTCATGCAATCACGCCTCGGCGTCAAGTTGAATTTCCGCAAGATCGCCGTGAAAGCCTTCGAGGAACCTCGGCCTTACCCAATCCCGAAATCGCTGATGACGCTCGATTGGCAGAACGTCGTCAACGACCCGAATACCCAGATCATTATCGAACTCGTTGGGGGAACGGGCATCGCACGAACGATGATTCTTGCGGCGCTTGGAAAGGGAAAGACGGTGGTCACGGCCAACAAGGCGTTGCTCAGCGCGCACGGGCCGGAATTATTCGGGGCCGCGGCGAAGTCAGGCGCGAATTTGTATTACGAGGCGAGCGTCTGCGGGGGAATTCCGGTGATCAAATCCCTGCGCGAAGGATTTGTTGCCAATCAATTTCCAGCCATCTACGGCATCGTCAATGGCACCTGCAATTACATCCTGTCGCGCATGAAACAGGAAGGCGCGGATTTTGCCGATGTTCTGGCGGACGCGCAAAAACAAGGTTTCGCCGAAACCCCGCCCGACTTGGACATCGATGGCAAAGACGCCCAACACAAGATTGGAATCCTCGCGTCTCTCGCGCACGGCTTTTGGGTCGATCATCATAAAATTCACACAGAAGGGATCCGCAACGTGTCGAAGATTGATTTGCTGTTCGCGGACAAGTTGGGTTACACGATCAAACTGCTCGGTATCGCCAAGCATATTGATGTAGGGCGCGTCAGTCCTCTGCGCGCTGTGGAGGCCGACACGCATCGAGTAACCCGCTCGCTCAATCGTAAATCCGGAATTCAGGTTTCCGTTTATCCCACGCTCATTCCCAACGCGCATGTTTTGGCCAGCGTCAACGGAGTGTTCAATGCCTGCTTCATTCGCGGCGATGTCGTAGGCGACACGCTTTTCTACGGTCGTGGCGCCGGGAAGGATGCGACGGCGAGCGCAGTGTGGAGCGACGTCGCGGACGCAGCTTTGGATATTAAAATCGGCGGGAAAATTCGCGTGCCGCCATTCGTCCCGCATGCAAAAAATGGACGCATCATGCCGATGGCGGAGATTACTTCTCGCTATTATTTGCGGTTGAGTGTCGCGGACAAACCGGGCGTGCTGGCGAAAATTTCCGCGATCCTGGCGGCGGCGAGGATTGGCATTTCTTCGGTCATTCAACCCGAAGGTCATGAGGGAGAAAGTGTGCCGCTGATCATGATGATTCACGACGCCACGAACGCTGCCATGCAAAAGGCGCTCTCCAGAATCTCCAAACTTCCCGCTGTCAGAGGCAAACCCGTGATGTTCAGGGTGGAAAACTTTGAGTAGGGACTATTCCATGGGCGCACTTCTTTTTCGCAGCACCAACGGACAATCGCCCGCAGTGAATTTGCGGGACGCGATGCTGATTGGCCAGGCGCCCGACCGCGGTTTGTATTTCCCGGAAACATTTCCCAAGCTCTCGCAGGCGGAAATGGCGGCCTTTGCGGACTTGCCCTACCACGAAATCGCCTTTCGCGTCTTATCAAAATTCACTGGCGGTGTTGTGCCGGACGTGGTCCTCGCGGCGATGTGTCGCGAGGCGTATGATTTCGTCATTCCATTGGAGAAAACCTACGATCGCGTCCACGTCATGCGACTCGATCAAGGTCCGACCGCGTCGTTCAAGGATTTTGCCGCCCAGATGATGGCGCGTTTGTTCGGCTATTTTCTCCGGGAAACCAATCAGCGTCTCACGATCCTGACGGCCACCAGTGGAGATACGGGCGCGGCGGTAGCTCACGCGTTTCACAAAATTCCTGGCGTGCGCGTCATTGTTCTTTTTCCCTTCGATGAAGTGAGCAGGTCCCAACGGAAAATGATGACCACCCTCGCCGATAACGTCCGCACCGTTGCGATCGACGGCAAGTTCGACGATTGCCAGGCGATGGTGAAGCGCGCCTTTGCGGATCCCTCGCTGCAACATATTTCACTTTCGTCCGCAAACTCGATTAACATTGGGCGTCTCTTGCCGCAGAGCGTTTACTATTTTTACGCGGCCTCGCGTGTGGCAAAGTCTGGAGAGCCTGTTGTATTCTCAGTCCCGAGTGGAAATTTTGGCGATATGATGGGCGCCGTGGTCGCGCACAAGATGGGTTTGCCGATCAAAAAACTGATCGCTCCAGTGAACAGCAACGATGCTTTCCCGAGATTTCTGAAAACCGGCCACTACGAAAAAATTTCACCATCACGCAACTCCGTTTCCAACGCGATGAACGTCGGCCATCCGAGTAATCTGGCGCGGCTCGTTGGGATGTATGGCGGGCGCATGGATGAGACGGGCAAAATTCATCAAATGCCAAATCTCGCCGCGCTGCGTCGCGATGTTTTTTCCACTTCGGTTTCTGACGAGCGCACGCGCGAAACGATTCGCGAAGTCTGGAACAAATACGAATTGCTCCTCGAAGCGCACGGTGCGGTAGCATGGCGCGGTTTCCTGGATTGGTTGGAAATCGAACCGATTGTAGATTCGCCAGCGGTTATCCTCGAAACGGCAAATCCCGCGAAGTTTCCCGAGGAAATCGAAAAAACCATTGGATTTTCTCCCGACGTTCCTGTTCCTATGGAAGCCATGAACCAGATGCCAGAAGATTTTGTTCGCATGTCGGCTGATTACGAGACATTCAGGAACTACTTGATTGAGGAACACCAACCGTGTTGAATGAGGTCGTTTAACCCCATTATGGCCAGCATCAAGTCCATTAAAGTTTACATCGCAATTCGCAATCGGGAAGAATGTTCCCGAATAGAGGATAATCTGGTTCTCGACGGCGTAAATGTTTCTACCTTCCATTCGGCGGAAGACCTTTGGAAACAATTTCAGATTCGTCCAGCCCGGTTCATCATCACCGACCAACGTTTCGGTGCAGAGTTCGATGG
>JBDSIW010000538.1:0-7752 GCA_039917795.1 Verrucomicrobiota bacterium
ACCACCGCATGAAATCCCTTTTCAAAATCATTCTCGGTTGTTTCGCGTTACTCCTCACCGCCACAGCTTTCTCCGCAGAAAAGATCGCACCGACTAATCAGCTCTCCGCTAAAGAAAAAAAGGCGGGCTGGAAATTATTGTTCGACGGCAAGTCATTGGCAGGCTGGCGAAATTATCGGAAACCCAACGCGCCCGAGAAAGGTTGGGTCGTGCAGGACGGAACCTTGAAACTCGAAGCGAAAAGTCATCCAGGCGACATCATCACGTTGGAAAAATTCTCGGACTACGATCTGCAATGGGACTGGAAAATTCCCGCCAACGCCAACAACGGAATCAAGTACCTGGTGATCGAGGAACGCGGCAATACGCCCGGGCCGGAGTACCAGATGCTCGACGACGCGGTGGAGGAAGCGCCGAAGAATCAGACCGCGTCGCTCTACGACATTTTGCCGCCCACAAAGCTCAAGTTACAAAAGCCGATCGGCGAATGGAATCATTCACGGGTTCTCGTGCAGGGAAATCACGTGGAGCATTGGCTCAATGGGACGAAAGTTTTGGAATATGAATTAGGCAGCCCGGAGTTAAAGGCAGCCATTGCGCAAAGCAAATTCAAAGCGGTAAAGGATTTTGGCGAAAAAGTGAAAGGCCACATTCTCCTGACGGACCACTCGGACGAAGCGTCGTATCGCAACATCAAGATCCTGGAATTGCCGGCGAAATAACGCAGTGACCCGCTGGCTGTTACCAGACCTGCACGGAGTCCGCCGTGAAAATTTTCTCCAGCAGCTTTTTGTAGTCTGCGTCGGCTTCAGTCAAATCCACCACGTCAATTTGGTTTTCGGGCATCGCGCGTTGAGTCGCGATCAACCCGGAGACAAGTGGATCAGCCGGCTCCGTCAAAATGTGCAGCAGGTTTGGCATTGTTAAAACCGGGCGACGTAAGTGCTATGCGCGGCGAGTTTTGCCAGCTCGCCGTCCGAAATTTCCTGAAACTTCACCGCCGGTTCGCCCACGTCCGCGAGTTGTGCAGAATCTTTTTGCACGTAAATTGGCCGGCCCGCTTCCTCCACGATGGGCAAATAGCGGGTGAAATTATCCTCGTCCACCAGTTCGTCGGCAAACTCGCTCAGCGCCAAAACCGCCGGGCCGCGCAGATAGAGCGAGATATCCACCTTTTTCCAGGCGCCAACTCCCGCGGCAATCCGCACCGCCTCGGCGGGTCGCGGACTGACTCGCGGATCGCCTGTGACCAGGATCAGCAGTTTAGGATTCGACATGATTTTTCGGAGGCTAATTGAAACTGACAAACCGGTCCGTCCCGGCAATCAGGTCGCTCACCACGGTAAGCCCGGCAAAGGTCGCAATGTCACTGAGCGGAAAATTGCGGCGATGCGCGCCATAGGCACAGGCGAAGAGTTTCAGCCCGCGCTCCTTGAGTTTTTGCACGCGGGGTTGATCTACTCCGGGAACGGCGTCGTCGATGCAATAGAGGTAAACGTCGACCCCTTCCGCCAGGGCGGTTTCAGCGAGAGTGATTCCTTGAGTGAATCGTGGGGAATCCGGACGGGACGAGATCAAGAGCCCGAGTTTTTTTCCGCGCAACGACATGGCGCGGACGGTAGGGGATGACCAGATGGGTGTCAAACGCGGGCGCCGACTACTCCGTGAAAAGGGATTTTACCGCCCTGACCAATTCGGCGGGCAGATACGGCTTGCTCATGAAGTAGTCCACTTTGACCGGCTGGTCCAGGAGCGATTCAGGCTTGACCGTGCCGCTGATCAAGATCGCCTTTAGGTCCGGCTTTTCGCGGCGGCAATGCTCGATCAATTCCAATCCATTCATGGAACCCATTTCGTAATCCGTCAGGAGCAGGTCCGGGTGAGGCGATCCTCGTTTGAAGGCGGCCACGACCTGAGCGGGATCGCAAAAGGTGTGGCACTGGAATCCTTCCCCGGTGAGAATTATCTCAGCCATTCGAGTCAGAGCGAAATTGTCGTCCACCACATAAACCAGCAGAGGACGGTTTGGCGAAGGATTTTTTTCGCTTGATGCGCTCATATTGTGGGCGGCAGGACAGCCAATTTAACAACGGCGAATCTCTCTTGGCAAGAGTGGAAAAATCATTTGCCTGCCTTGTCCTTCTCATCTTAGCCTCTGATTGATTCGATTCGCGTGAGGTTCCCCTCGATCAGACGATTATGAAACCAGAAAAAAAGAAAACTCCTTCCAAGCCGGTGTCCGGCGCGGCCAAAAAAAGTCCAACCCTGCGGAAGAAAATCGTCGCCGTTGACCCGGAACCCGCTTCCGAAAAAGGCGCTAAAGAAATCGCGGTTCCAGAAGCAAAGCCAGCCTCGGATAAGATGAAATCCGCGGTGCAATTCGTGAGAAGCGCCGCCAAGCGCGCCGTCCGCGCCACCCGCAAAGTCAAAGGGGCCATGGAGGAATCCAAGCCGCTCGTCGGCAAAGCCATTGAACCTGTTCTCAAGGCCGCAATGGAAATTCCATCAATTCTTTTAGAGGGCGATGCGCCATCCGCATCGGCTCCGAGCGGCCCCGGTCAGCGTTATTCCCTCGGCCCGGTTCCTCCGGGTGGACCTCTCGCGACCGAGGGAGAATTGCCGGAAGCTTACGGCACGCAGAAATTGCTTTTGACCGCGCGCGACCCTCATTGGCTCTACGCACATTGGGATTTCACGCTGGAACAACTCCGGAAATACAACGCGCTGGCGCGAGATGGTCACTTAGTCCTGCGCGTGTTCAAAAACAAGATCGCGGGCAAAGCGCATGCAGAAATCCAGGTCCATCCCGAGTCACGCAACTGGTTTGTCCATGTAGAGGCCGCCAGCACGAAGTATATGGCCGAGATCGGATACCCGAATTTGAATGGAGATTGGACGAGGATTTCTGCCTCAGGCGCAACCATGACTCCCCCGGATTCTCTCTCGGAAGACACGTCGGTCCGCTTCGCCACGATCCCGGTGGATGTGCCATTTGAAGAGCTGATTCGCATCGTGAAGGCCGCGGTGCGCGAAAGCATTCCGCTTGCGGAAGCGATCATGCAATTGCGCGCGCAAGGTTTCAAAAATCTTCCCGAGCCGAGCAAGTTTTCCTCGATGAAATGGACCGCCGCGCAGCAGTTGGCGCTCGGAGCGCTGATCACGATGGATTCGGTGCGACGCGTCTGGATCGGCTCGCTGGAAATCACCGAGTTAATCCGGAGGCAACTGATGCAGGACGTTTCCTCAATGGGCGCGGCGCAATTTTCATTGCCGAGTTCGATTTCCGTTTCCAGCCTGTCGAGCCCATTTGGCGGGATGCAAAAGCAGAAAAAGTTTTGGTTCAACGTGAATGCCGAGTTGATCATTTACGGCGCGACCGAACCCGACGCGAAAGTGGAAATCGGCGGCCGCAAAATCCAACTTCGTCCTGACGGCACGTTCAGTTTCCGTTTTATTTTGCCCGATGGGAATTACGATCTCCCCGCGCAAGCCACTTCCGCAGACGGCGATGACACACGTAGTGCCCATTTGAAATTCAGCCGCGCAACGAAATATGCCGGGGAAGTCGGCGCGCATCCGCAGGATTCACGGATGAAAACGCCGGAAGTGGTGAACGTCAGTTGATGCACACAGAAAGTATGGCGGACAAAATCCAAATTATCAAAGTGCCTGTAAATCTTCCTTCCACGAATTCTCGGACCACATCCGCATGGCCAGCCGCAGCCGCTTGCATCTGCTTCTTTGTGGTAACTCTGGAATTATTCAACACTTACGGCTTGTTACATTGGAAAATTATTCGTGATCACTACTCTTCTCTTGGAGAAATGAAGCCAAATCTATTTCGACTTCTGACTCATTTAGAAATATATCGCGCCACCGCTTTGGCCTCTGTCGTCTTTGGTGTTTGGGCGTTCTTTGGCGAACCACGCTGGGTGCGGTTCCTGTGTCTGCCAATTTGTATTTTGGCTTTCTCGATGATCTTCGTTTCAGCGTGAAATGAATCCCTACACGAAAGCCGTTCTTTTCATCGTTCGCCTCGTCGCTTCCGGTTTCATCTTATTCGGCGCGCATCCGCAAGATCAGAAGGTGAAGAAGCCGGAAGTGGCGAATGTGAGCTGAATCCATCATGACTGATCGCTATACCACGATAGAAGTTTGGCGGGAAGCTGCGCGCGATTTGGGATTCACTTTTATTTCTCCGTTCACTCTTCCCGATGGAGACGACACATTAGCTTATGTTGGCCTTGTGGCTGAGTTCGGCAGCCATCGAGGGACACTAATTATTGAGGACAGTTCCGGCAACGAGCAAAGCCGACTTATGCGAATAGCCTCAGATCTCGGCTATGGCTTTTCGTGCATGTCCATGAGCCATGAGCCCTACGACCGAGACGTGAAGATTGAATTGTTAAACGAGTGGCGTTGGTGTGGACCGCATGAAAAAAACCGATTTGGTACACGAAACCTTCGGATGAAGAAGACGGCGCCTGAACGCGCATCGGATTATTTTGAATTTGTGAAATGAACCCCTACACCAAAGCCGCTTCCTTCGTCACTCGTTTGGTTGCTTTCGGTTTCATCCTGTTCGGCGCACTTCCGCTTGGCGCAGAATATTACGCCCGCCGCGAGCACAAACCAAGCGGCGGAACGCTCTGGCTTTTCCTGGAAATTTTCTCCTTGTTGCTCGGTTTCGTTCTCCTGTTCAAAAGTGGCGCAATCGCGAGAAAGTTGACGGAAGATTTCGAGGAATGAACTTCGCCCCGGATTCACGACCTCACTTAATTCATTCGCAATCACAAAGATTAGTTTTATACTTTTTCCATGAGTTATCTCACGCTGGCAGTAGAGATTGATCACGGGAAGGTCGTTTCGAAAGACGCATCGCAACTGCCGGAGAAAGCCAGCGGTCTATTGACGATTTTCCTGCCAGAGACAACGGGCATATCGAAGCTCACACCGTTGCAGGCGCTTGATGCCTTGCAAAAGCATCTGCAAGTGGACGCAAATAAAGCGGCAAAATGGATGGCTGCCGTGCGTGAGGGGCGGCGTTAATCTCCATGATTCATTTCGACACGAATTTTCTGATTCAAACGATAATCTCGGATTCGCCCGCGCACCAGCAATTCCGTGAATGGGCCCCTGCCCTGGAAATTTTCGGAGTAAGCAGCGTAGCTTTGGCGGAATTTCTTTGCGGCCCGCTTGATGCCACTCCTCAAAGTATAGCGCGCCAAATTTTTCCTAATCCGGAACCATTCTTCCATGCGGGTGCTGTGCTGGCAGCGAATTTGTTCAACCTGACGGGTCGCCGTTCGCGGACGTTGGCTGATTGCATGATCGCTGCGGTTGCAATTCGTTGTGGCGCAAAACTCGCGACGATTAACTCCGCAGATTTTCAACCGCTCATTCAGCATGGTTTAGTTTTAGCGGAAATTAAGCGCCTTTAAGTCATGCAAGGCTACCTCGCACTCGTTCTCCACGCGCATCTCCCGTTTGTCCGGCACCCCGAACACGAAAAGTTCCTCGAGGAAAACTGGCTTTTCGAAGCCATCACCGAAACCTACATCCCGCTCATTCAAAAAATGGACGGCTGGCTGCGCGACGGCATGGAGACGCGCCTCACGCTCACACTCTCGCCCACACTTTGTTCCATGCTGCTGGATCCGCTTTTGCAGGAACGCTATCTCCGTCACCTCGATGGCTTGATCGAACTCGCGGAGAAGGAAATTCACCGCACGCATTGGGAATCTACGATTCATCCGCTCGCCTGGATGTATCACCATCGCTTCACCACGGTGCGCGATACCTACATCGCCTACGGAAAAAACCTCGTGGGCGCGTTCCGCAAATTTCAGGAGCAGGGAAAATTGGAAATCATCACGACCGCCGCGACTCATGCGCTCCTGCCTTTGATGGCTGATCATCCCGAATGCATCCGCGCGCAAATCCTCGTCGCGCGGGATCATTATCGAAGCTGCTTCGGCTGCGACCCGCGCGGCATCTGGCTGCCGGAATGCGCTTACCTCGATGGCGTGGAGAATTTTCTCCGGGAAGCGAACATCCGCTGGTTCATCATCGACACGCACGGGATTCTCCATGCGCGACCGCGACCGCGCTACGGGGTTTACGCGCCGATCTTTACCCCAAACGGCCTTGCCGCTTTCGGGCGCGATCTCGATTCCGCGCGCCAGGTCTGGAGCCGCGAGGAAGGGTACCCCGGCGATGTGCGTTACCGGGATTTTTACCGCGATATCGGTTTCGATCTGGATTTCGATTACATCCGGCCCTACCTCGCATCGGCGGAACATCGCGGATTCACTGGAATAAAATATCACCAGATCACCGGCGGCAGCTCGGAGAAATTACCGTATCAGCGCGACGCGGCTCTGAAAATCACCGCTGAACACGCGCAACATTTTTTGGATGCGCGCATTGCCCAGGTGCAACATCTCGCGGGGATTCTCGGGCGCGAACCGATGATCCTTTCGCCCTACGACGCGGAATTGTTCGGCCATTGGTGGTATGAAGGCGTGGAGTTTCTCGATTATTTCATGCGCAAAGCGTGTTACGACCAGAAGACCATCGCGCTGACAACACCGAACGAATATTTACGCAAATCACCCACGCAACAAGTGGCGACGCCCAGCGCATCCAGCTGGGGCGAGGAAGGCTACTGGCGCGTCTGGCTGAACGACACGAACGAATGGATTTATCCGCATCTTCACGCCGCCCAATCCCGCATGATCAGCCTGGCGCGCAAGTTTTCAAGCCCAACTCCTCTGGAGGAACGCGCCCTCCGGCAAGCCGCGCGCGAATTGCTCCTCGCGCAATCCAGTGATTGGCCTTTCATCCTGCGCACGGGCACGAGTCCGGATTACGCCCGCAAACGCCTCAAAGATCATCTGCTCCGTTTCATTTCCCTGCACGAACAGCTGACCGCCACGAAGATCGATGAAGCCTGGCTCGCGCAAATCGAAGCGATGGACAATATTTTTCCAGAAGTGAATTTCCGGTATTGGGCGTGATCATGGCTTCTTCAATAAAACTTTACCTAAATCAACTCGCCACCGACCCCGCGCAGTAGCAACACCGCGCAACTCGTTTGTCGTGTATCCATTGGCTGAAATAACGAAAACACCGGAAATACTCTTTGGATTGTGGAGATACATGAATGCAATCTCTGTTTTCGTTACTGGTGCAAGGTTGAATCTTCCATTCTCGTCTGACGATAATGTCGCGGATGGAAGTCCATCGGCAGGGATTCCCGGTCTGCCTTCTAATCCTCCGGCGAGGAACGGTCGCCTGATGCTTGCATTCCGCACTGTTGCGCCTGTATCCGCGTCAACTATTTTCCCGATTGCACCGGGAGCTTGTATGTAGGTGTGGCATCCGGTCAATAAGAGCACGAACGCCGCTGAGATAAGCATTGAACCGCGCATGGCAATCGAAATGTTACAACATAAAAAGTGCACTGCGAGGCGGAATATACATTACAGAACTCGCGCGAAAATTCCGAACGCCACCGGCTTAATGGAACGCGCCCTCCGGCAAGCCGCGCGCGAATTGCTCCTCGCGCAATCCAGTGATTGGCCTTTCATCCTGCGCACGGGCACGAGTCCGGATTACGCCCGCAAACGCGTCAAAGATCATTTGCTCCGTTTCATTTCCCTGCACGAACAGCTGACCGCCACGAAGATCGATGAAGCCTGGCTCGCGCAAATCGAAGCGATGGACAATATTTTTCCAGAAGTGAATTTC
>JBDSIW010000539.1:0-3882 GCA_039917795.1 Verrucomicrobiota bacterium
GCAACTCGGCAATAACGCGCAGCTTGCTGCCGCGCTCGGGTTGAAAAATCTCAAGCCATTCTTTTTTGAAAAAGGTCAATTCATCGGCTTGCAATCGAAAACAAAAATTCCTCGATCAGAATTATCCCAACGTCTAACCCGGCTTCTTGGAAAAGCGCCGACGCTCCTTCAGGGCGGCTCGGATTTATGCGAACGCATCGGAATCGTTACTGGGGGCGCGGGAGCCGACCTGAAAAAGGCGGCGGACGAGGGAGTCGATACGTTCATCACCGGCGAAGGCCCGCATTGGACATATGCGCTCGCGGAAGATTGCGGCCTGAACGTTTTTTACGGCGGGCATTATGCCACTGAAACTTTTGGCGTGAAGGCTTTGGCAATGCATCTCTCGAAAAAGTTCCGGATGCCGTGGATCTTCCTCGATCATCCCACGGGTTTGTGAAATCGCGGGCGGTTTCTCAGCGGCTCACAATCTTTTGGCCACCACGAACGCGTTCAGCATGAAATAGCGCCATGGCCCGAGATTGAGCAGGAAATCAATCGGTTTAAAAACGTAGCGGTCGGTGCTCTCGACCGATTGCACTTTGCAGCCCGCCCGGGCCAGGAAAAATTTCATCTCGAGCGCATTGGTGGCCACGATCGCGTCGTCATCGGGGGTGAAAGGTTCTTTGACGATGGGGGTCATCCGGTCAAAACGAACCGACGCCGGATCGGATTTAATTTGCCGGGATTTTTCCGCCAACCTTTTCCAATTGGCCCACTTGTTGAGGACGCCGCGCATTTTTGGATGGTAATCGCGATAGCCAATGGCCCGGAAAAAATTGGGACTCGAAAGCACAATGCGCCCGCCGGTTTTCGTGACGCGCACCAGTTCCGTGATAAATGCCTCGGGTTCGTCCACATGTTCCAAGACGTTTAAGGCGCCGACGCTGGCGAAATGCTGATCCGGAAAAGGAAGTTTTTTTCCGTCGTAAAGCTGGCAGCGTTTATTGAATTGCCGCGCCTTCTCGATGTTCGGCTCAGAGACGTCCACTCCATAAACTTCATAGCCGGCTTCCGTGAGACGCCCAACCACCTGGCCCGCGCCACAACCGACATCCAGCACCCGCGCTCCCTTTTCTGACGGCGCGAGCGTGTTGGCGTATTTGGCGTAAAAAGTCGCGTCCCAACCGGCGAGAAACTCTGCGTAGGCCTGGTTGTGACGGTAGGTTTCCTGGTGACTCATCGGGTTTGCGCGGAGGTTAGCGACCTAAGAATTAGGAACGGATTTGAAATTTCTTTTCCTTGTGACGATGACGTAGGCAAGGGCCATCAAGCCCACGGCACAGGTCGAGAGGCTGATGTAAAGCATCCGGAGCGACGGCTGGAAACGGAATTCAATCTTGTGCGCGCCAGGTTCCAGAAGCACGCCGCGCATGATGTAATTGCAGCGCAGCACCGGCTTCTCCTGGCCATCGACAAACACTTTCCATTTCGGGTCGTATTTGTCGTTGAGCAGCAACACGGATTCGCTCGTGGGTTTCACATCGAGTTCAATTCGCTTTGGGTGATAGCTGGTGAATTCAACCGGGCTCTCGCTCGCGTTGGTCGAAGAACTTTTTCCAGTCGCAGCAATCGGTCGGGAGAGCAACACCGTCCTGAACGGATCAAAAGCTGGATCAGCCAGTTTTTCGAGCGCGCTTTGGTCGTTGGTCACAACCTCCCAGTTACCGTAAAGCTTGGCGCGGGGCAGGGCGCCGGTGAACTCGATCAGCGCAAACGGCCCGGTCGAATTGGTTTGTGCGAGGTAATGTCCGTTTTCGCCTTCGGGAACAAAGGTGAAGGGTGTCCTGACCCGGAATCTTTTTTGCGGATCAAACTGGTCGCTGTTCAGGAGCAGGTCCACAAATTCTCCACCCAGCCCAAGCACATAACGGACATTCGTCAGCTGCCAGAGGCGTGTTTGCCCGGCTGCGCCGGATTTTCGGAACGCCATGCGGTAAGCCTCGTT
Source organism: Verrucomicrobiota bacterium (assembly GCA_039917795.1). Lineage (GTDB taxonomy): Bacteria > Verrucomicrobiota > Verrucomicrobiia > Limisphaerales > CANJXF01 > CANJXF01. The sequence goes on from JBDSIW010000539.1 coordinate 1,988, forward strand.
ATCCGGCGCGACGCGAGGTTCCTGGGCGACGTCCAGCGATTGAATATTGTAATAGAGATAAAGATGCTGGAGCCATTCCACGTAGTGAATTTGTTGCAGGAAAGCCAGCGTTTCATTGACCGGTCGCGTCTGTCCCGGAAAAGCCGCGACGCGATGTTCGTAGGGTTTCTCCTTGAGAAAATCCACGATCGGATTGCTCGCGTATTTTTCCTTATAATTCTGGTAAACGATCCAATGAACATCGGCGTGCGCGAGGTCAGCGACGATAAGCGCGCCCATGAGAACGCCAGCCAGTTTGGTTTTACCCGCGAATTTTCCCTTCAAAATTCCAAAGACCAGTCCGACCGATGCGGCGAAAAAAAAGACGAACCATCCGGCCTCTCCAATGCTGAAGTCCGCAATGCGCGTCGGAAGCTGCGGGTCTTGCCTGCCAAGGTCGAAGTTGATCAGGTAAGCGATGATCCCGCGTTTCGACGACGCGTAAATCATCCAGCCCAGCACGCTGAGGCCAAGGGCGCTCCAGGTAATGAGACTCCATTTTTTTTCGAATGTTGACGGCGGCGGCAGCAGTTTTTTGGCGGCGCCCGCTTTTGTCACAATGTCCTCGAGGTAGCGGCGGGCCATGGATTCCAAGCCGTAGCCGCACAAAATCAGCAATGCGAGGTGGAACGGATGCATGAATTTGATCGGGTTGCGAATCTGGGAAAACCCGGGAATAGCGAAGGCGAACTGGTAGAAGGGCGCGTGACGTCCGAGGGCAAGCAGGAGCGAAATGAAAGCGATTACCGACCAGAACCACACAAAGCGCTTTTCCATGACGCTGAACGGGCTGTTTTGCTTTCGGAACGATTGCGCCACGGCAAGGATGGCTACCAGGAAAACAAAAATCCCCGAGTATTCTCCTGAACCGGAATGGCGCGCGTAGCCTTGGTGGGTTTTTTCGTAATTCGGATCCTGCGCGATCGCCCCCCAATAGGATTTTTCGTAAAGGCGGCCGGTTCCCTCGGTGTCCATCCGGTAGCCAAAAAGCCCGGGGACGATGACGCGCAATACTTCCAGTTTGGGCAGGCTCCATTGCGTCGCCCAGGTCCAGCGTTGATCCTTGGTCATCGTCTCAGTCTGCGCGCTCGCGCCGCCGCCGCTGACCTGCGTCCCCACCAAAGTATGAATGGTATGGGCTGCGGTCAGTGCGGAAAAAAGCACCACTACCACCATGACGGAAACGGAGTTGACGATGGTTTGGCCGGAGATTTTTTCGGCAGCGAGTCCCACGAATAGACCAAATACGCCGAGATATAAACTGAGAATTGCTCCGACATCGAATCCTTCCATCAGTCCTATCCCCACCGCGACGCCGGCCAGCGCGCCGCGAATCCAGCCCTGTGAAATCGATTTACTGACGAGCGCGGCCATAGCCAGAAAAATCATAGCAAATGAAATGACCCATGTATTCAAACCCCAGCATGCGATGGAAAAGGCATGCATATTGAGCCCGGCCGCTAACCCGCCGAGAAGGCAGACGATAGGGCGAAATCCCAGTTCCCGGAAGAAGAGCCATGCGCTCAAGCCGAACAACAGCAACGCCAAAGGGGCGTAAATTTTCATGAAGATTTCCTGCGGAAAAATGGTGCCCAGAACGGCGGAGATATTCGGCGCTGCGCTGGGGGATTCGCCACCGATCCAGTTCAAATCCTGCCAGTTGCCGGTAAAAGTTCCGGGCAGAGTATTCATCGTCGCCTTGATCGCGCCGAGCGGGGCGTCGTTGGCAAAGAGCACCTGGCTGGGGTCGAAACTTTTGTGGAATAAAATGGCGAATACGATGAGGAGCGCGATCAAACAAATGACGAAAGCTTTGCCGCTGGTGATTCCTTTGCTGGTTCGCATAATTTATCTGC
>JBDSIW010000540.1:0-5199 GCA_039917795.1 Verrucomicrobiota bacterium
ATCTGTTTTTGCCATGCGCATTCTTGCTCTCGACCATGGAACTAAACGCGTTGGCGTAGCGATCAGCGACGACCTGCAGATGATTGCCCTGCCCCTGGAATTTATTCTGGCGGAGCCCTTCGCAAACTTCCTCAGCCGTCTCAAAGAAATCATTCGCGAGAAACAGGTGGGCCAGATTCTAGTCGGGCTCCCGCGCAACATGGACGGGAGCTACGGCCCGGCGGCGGCGAAGGTGCAGGAATTCGTGGCGGTGTTGAAGGAAACCATTGCCATACCCATCAAGCTCTGGGACGAACGCCTGACCTCGACCCAGGCAAATCGATTTCTGATTCAAGCTGAGGTGCGCCGCGACAAGCGCAAACAGAAAGTGGACGAAACCGCAGCGGCAATCCTGTTGCAGAGTTATCTGGATAGCTTCGGACATGCGTAATCGGAGGAGGGGAAAGCCAGTTTCCGATTGCATTTTTACTTCCGGATTTCTCCATGAAAAAATTCAAACTCATCATGGCTTACGACGGCACGAACTACGCCGGCTGGCAGGTGCAAAAAGTCGGGCTCGGCGTGCAGCAACGCGTGGAGGAGGCGCTGGCAAAAATATTCCCGGGTGCGGGCCGGGTTCATAGCTCGAGCCGGACAGACACGGGCGTCCACGCACTCGGCATGGTCGTTCACCTGGAGATCCCGGAAGCGGAATTCAAAATGCCGATCGATAAACTGGCGCTGGCGATTAACGCGCATTTGCCGTCGGATATCCGCGTGATGCGGGCCTCCCCTTGCGCGAAGAACTTTCATGCGCGGTTCGACGCGCAGGGAAAACAGTACCGTTATTTTATCTGGAATTATTTCGCGATGAATCCGCTCTTGCACCAGCAGGCATGGCACGTCGGATTGAAACTCGACCTCAAAGCGATGAGCGCCGCGGCGAACTTTTTTGTGGGCAAGCACGATTTCAAGTCTCTGGCCGCGACGCGAAGTTACGAAATGGAATCCACCGTTCGCACCCTGACGCGTTGCGACCTCAAGCGGAGCGGGCCGTTGCTCACTTTGATTATCGAAGGCGACGGCTTTCTCTACAAAATGTGCCGGGGAATTGCGGGAACCCTCGTCCAGGTGGGGCAGAAAAAAATCGGCGCCGACGAGATCGAGAAAATTCTGGCGGGCAAAGACCGGCGGCTGGCTGGCATGACCGCACCCGCGCACGGCCTGGTGTTGTGGAAAGTTTATTACGGAAAAAAGAAGGCGGACAAAGAACCCCGTGTTGAAAAGTGAACTGACTTGTCAGTCCCCGATTCGATTCAGTTGCCACACCTCATAAAATGAACATTGTTTTGGTAGAACCGGAAATTCCTCCCAACACGGGCAACGTTGCCCGGCTTTGCGCGGCGACAAATTCCCGGCTCCATTTGATCGAGCCTTTCGGATTCAAGCTGGAGGATAAACAACTCAAGCGCGCAGGCATGGACTATTGGGAACAATTGGAGTGGCACCGATGGACGAGCTGGCGCGATTTTCAGACTCAACTTCCTCCGGACGCGCGGCTTTGGCTGATTGAATCGGGCGGAAGTAAAAATTATGCGGAGGTTGAATATTCCCCGGATGACTACTTGATTTTTGGACGTGAAACGGCGGGACTGCCGAAAAAACTACTAAACCAATTTCCAGATCATTGGCTGCGCATTCCCATGTTTAACGAGCAATCGCGCTCGTTAAATTTGTCAAACTGCGTGGCGCTGGTTCTCTACGAGGCGCTTCGGCAACAGAGATTTCCGGGCGAACTTTTCTAATTCAGATGCGAGTCCTGACGCTCGGTTGAAAAACTATTCCTGCGGGCGCATGGCGGTTTCTGCAACGCGGATCAGCGCGCTGATTTGCCCTGAGATTTCGGCGGCCAGAAGTTCCCGGCGCAGCTTGGGGTCGCGCAGCAACCGGCTGATGCGGGCCAGCATGGATAAGTGCTGAGTGACAGTTGGCGCGATGAGCAGAAAAAACAGGCGCGCGGGTTTTCCGTCAATGGCGCCAAAGGGAATTCCCTGCAAATGCCTTCCAAAGACGATGACCGGTTTTTGCACCAATCCGACGAGGGCGTTTCGCGCGTGCGGTAAAGCCACGCCATCGCCGATGCCCGTGCTGTGGAGCTGTTCGCGTTCCTGCAAAGCGCGCAACAAAGTTTGCTGAAAATCCGGGCGATCTGCGATCTCTTCGATGTGCGAGGTCAACTCGCGGAGCGTTTCGTCACGGTTTTTCGTTTGCAGGTTTAATTCGATCCGGCTCGGGGTCAGCAGGTCGCTCAAAAGAAATTCAGAATCATTCATCGCCCGAAAAGTTTACGAGCGGAGAGCGCGGGACGAAGAAAAAAATACTATGATCCCCGGCCAGTGAATCTTGCGGTTGCCAACGGATTGGTCACTGCGTACAGTTTTGGCGGCGGGCGATTGGCGCAGTGGTAGCGCAACTGCTTTACACGCAGTGGGTCGGGGGTTCGAATCCCTCATCGCCTACCATTTTCAAAATTTCTTCTTCTGCGAAAAATACCCGGCCCGTCGAAGATCGGTTGACGTATTCTGCCAACTTGAAAGTGTTCTCCTGGCATCGGACTTCTTTTCCTGCGCCTCGGATTCTCTCCCTAAGAACAAATGGGACTTACCCCGATTGTCACTCCGCAAACGTTGTCTAGCCTCGGTGTCAGGCAGAGAGGGCTGTAGCTTCGCTCATGGTGAGAGAGGCGATCTTCTGCCAGTTAGAAATAAATAGTTATGATGATCCTAATCAAACTAGTGGCAGCGGCGGTCATCGGGTTTGCGGTGTTACACCCTACTTCCACCCCGAAGGCAGATAATTGCGAGTGCAAAGCGAAGGCGAATTAATTTATTCGCGTCAGTGAGCGGTTCCTTGTGAACCGCTCTTCTTTTTTTTTCATCCTCCCTTTCCCATGTATCGCGAAATCCTGACCCATCCGCACATCGGTTCCTATTCCGCAATGCTCCTGGCGGGATTTATCGCGGCCTATTTTTTGGCCCGATGGAGAGCGCGCCGCAACGAGATCGAGGGGCGGCACATTGATAACCTCGTCTTGCTACTGCTGGTCGTTTGTCCGATGGGCGCGCGACTTTTCAGCAGGCTTTTTGATTTCCCCACCCCGATCGGATTGGTCGAGGCATTGAAAATCTGGAAAGGTGGCGGGCTGGTTTTTTACGGCGGAATGATATTCGGCGTGGTTCTCGTAGCGGTTTACGTGGCCGTGACCAGGATTCCGTTTTTTCAACTTGCGGACGTCATGGCCCCCTCACTGGCGTTGGGATTGGCCTTCGGCCGCGTGGGGTGTTTTCTCTCCGGCTGCTGTTGGGGTGATGTCTGCGTTCCGCCATCGCAATTGGCATCAATCATCAGTTCCGTGACTCATTTTCAACTGCAAACGTTTCCCGCGCTCTCGCCGCCAAATTTTTTTCTCGCCGTGAAGTTTCCGCCGGAAAGCGGCGCCTTTGAACAACACCAGGCGCTCGGTTTGATCCCGGCGGGCGCTTTGCGTTCGCTGCCCGTTCACCCGGCGCAACTCTACGAGGCTTTCCTGAGCCTGTTGCTTTGCGGGCTGTTGTGCGTCGCCTTCAAGCATCGCCGCGCCAAAGGCGATATTCTTGCAGCGTTCGCCGTGGGGTATGGCTTCATCCGATTTGGGGTGGAATTTTTCCGCGCGGACACGTCCCCCATTTATTTTGGAATGACCATTTCCCAGGTGATCAGCATTGGAATAATCGCGGTCGGGCTTCTTTTATTTTTATTCGTGCGGAAGTTCACGCCTTCGCTGATCCAAGAGGTTCCATTGGCCAGAGTTCCCGAAGCCGTGCATTGAATTATTTCCCTGCCGCGCCTATTTCCAGCGGCCAAAAGAATGGCAGGGCAAAGAAAATCACGACGATCAAAATCAACGTGAGCCAGATTCCAGTCTTCACGAAATCCACGAACCGGTATTTGCCCGGCCCGTAAACCAGAATGCACGACGGCTCCAGCGGCGTCACAAACGAAACCGAAGCCGCGAGCATAATGGCAATCGCGAAAGTTCTCTGGTTAACATGCAGCGCCTCCGCACTGGTAAGCGCGACGGGCAACACGACGAGCGCCGCGGCGGCGTTGGACATCGGCTGCGTCAGGCCAATAGTCAGGAGAAAAAATCCCGCCATTACTCCCTTGGGACCCAGCGGCGCGAGGAAGGTCACAATTCCCTTCGCCAATAAATCCGCGGCACCGGTCTTGTCCATGGCCACGCCAAACACTGTCATTCCCCCAATCAAAATAAGCAAGCGCCAGTCGATAAAACTGTAGGCGTCCTCAATGCGAATACACCCCAGTGCCAGGGTCAGCACTGCCGCGGATAAAAACGCGATGGACATCGGCACCCAACCCATTCCACCGATCATCATGGCCGTGACGAAAAGCGAAACCACGACCCAAGCCTTGCTCTTGCGATAAAGAGTCGGCACCACTTCTTCGAGAACCATCAAGCCAGGGCTTTGCCGCAGAAAATCAATCTTCTCGTTCGGCCCTTGCACGAGCAACAAGTCGCCCAGGCGCAATCGGAGCGCGCCGATTTTCTCCAGCCGGGATTTTCCGTGACGATAAACGGCAAGCACAGTCAGTCCGAAGCGCTGGTGAAAAGCGATCTCCTTGAGCGAGCGTCCAATCAAATTCGAGCGTTGATTGATCAACACCTCGACAATTTTGATTTCCTCGGTCTGGAGCGCCGGATCATCGAGTTTCAATTCGGCTTTAATTTCGATTCCCGCCGTGGTCTTCACTTTCATCAACTCCTCAATCTTCGCCTTCACGATCAGGACGTCGCCTGCTTCGATCGAGGTGTTACGGTCCGGCGTGAATCTCTTCTTGCCGCGCTCCAATCCGAGAATTTGAAATTCCAGCTTGGCCAGGTCGGATTCAAAAACTTTTTGGCCAATCAGATGCGAATCCGCCACGATAATGATTTCACTCAAATACTCGCGGATATTGTAATCGGTGGCCAGACTTTCGTCGGGGTAATCGGGGAGCAGTCGCCGTCCGATGGTCATCATGAAGGCGATTCCCACCCCGAGAATTATCAAGCCAATTCCGGTGATCTCAAAAAGGCCGATCGGTTTCAGCCCGATTTTTTTTATGTAGCCGTTGACCGCGATGTTGGTTGAAGTCCCGATCAAAGTGCAGGTGCCGCCC
>JBDSIW010000541.1:0-3567 GCA_039917795.1 Verrucomicrobiota bacterium
AATGGTTCGATCGTCATTGACCCGCGGATAGACATAGCGGCCAAGCGCCTGGGTGATCGGAGCGGCGATGGCGTCGCCATAATTTCCACCTTTCGACACGCCAGCGTCAATCCAAGTCGCAGCGTCGCCCTGTGCTGCGGTGAAAGTAGCGATTGCATCCACCGTCGTATCGGTCTTCAAACGGATATCTCCGCCGCTGTCTGCCTGATCGATGTAGTAAACGACGGGCAACCAGTTGATTCCTCCATCCACCGAGTATTCGACCGCGCCGATGCTATCCTGATTCTGCTCGTAGAGACTCCCGAACGAGAGCGCCGGATTGGTAACCGTCGAGAGATTGAACGGAGCCGTTTTGAGGAACTGCACTTGATCGTCGTCTCGCACGTCGGACTCTGCGTAAAGCAGTTTTCCGGTTGTAAGGTCGTCAATCGTCACATCTACGCCGTTTTTAGTCTGACCAGGTGCGACGTTAAAAATGCGGCTCTTTAAACCCGAGAGGCGAGCGCCATCCACCACAATCCATCCTTTGTAGGAATCTGAGTTCAGATTGTCCAGATCCAAGCCCGGTGTTGCGCAGAAACCCCCCGAGCAATCGGTGAAGTTGATTGCCATCCAGCCCGTTGGAACACTTCCTTCGGCGGTCGATTCGAAGTTCTCGGTCAGAACTGGTGTAGGCAGCACCACGTTCAGAAGATTGAAGAAGCTCCAACGTTCAGTGGTCGTGAAAGTCCCGCCAACATTGCTGAAGGTTAATTCCGCCAGGTGCTGGTCACCCGGGAATTGCAGGGTGGTCGGCGTGTAGGTGAGCGTCACTAAACTGCCGGACCGTGTTTTGGTCGGGGCGATAACCGTTCCGTCCAGCTTCAGCACAATGGAACTGTCATTCAGCGCGGTAGTCCCATCTGAGAGAATTACTTTAAGAGTATGAACCGGTTGGTTGAGCACGCGCTGCACGGGTTCCGGGCTGACATACTTGATGTAGGGAGGAATGGGCGTGGTCAACGCGCGATAGGCGGGTCGGCCGCCATTGGCAACGTCATTGACCAAAACCTTGTTGGTTCCGTTCATGGTGAACCATTCAATGTTGGCTGCGCCGGTTCCATTTTGCCACGTGGTGCGAAAGGCATAAACCCCCGCTTCCTGCACCGATAGATAAAAAATGGAATCCGAGTTGCCGCGCGCTCCGTCAAACTCGCCGACGCGCAGGCCGCCGATCACGTCCTGGGGCACCAGGCCCACTGCCGTTCGGAACCCGTCATCGCTATTAATCCCCATGGTGACGAGACCAGCAGGCAGGCTGATGTAAGTAATCGCTTCAGCCGCAGCTCCGTCGGAGGATCCATCCAGAGCGGGAAGGCCGGGCATTTGCGCATCCGGTTGGAAATTTCCGAGACTGCCGGCGGCGCTGTCGAGGTTAAGCACACCTGCAATTTCAAACTTGAGAGGCGCTGTCGCGGGACTTGCCGGTGATGCTGGCGCGATCGCGGCGCCTTGCGCCGCAGGATTCGCATTGTTTGGGAGCGGAGTGATGCCGTCCACGTCAGTGAGCGCACCCGCTAAAGCCGCTTCGGCACGAGCGTTGCTCGAAACGGTATTCGCCTGGTTGGCGAAAATGTTCCATTTGAATCCCGGCTTGGAAGTATCTGCCGTGACCTTCAGGTTGGGCGCGAGGCTCGTGTAAGGCGCGACCGTAAACGTCCAGGTATTGGTGACGAATACTTTTGGGGTGCCGCTATTGGCAAAAACGATCGTCGCAGTGTTGAGTCCGGCTGGCAAAATCGTCGGAGGGATATAAGAAACAGTTGAGTCCACACCTGCCTTCGTGATAGTTGTCGGGACGGTCGCGCCATTCAAGGTCAGTGTGACCGACGTATTATCGAGCGCTTTTGCGCCGTCCGTGATCACCACAGCAATCGGCGTAGCGGGGTTCACGCCATCGGCCTGGAGTGCCGGCGTGGTCGATTTTACGAATGGATTTACGATGGTAGGCACCTTGGAAATATTGGTCCCGCCCAAGCCAGAATTATAGATAGCGCTGACTTCACCGCCGCTCAATTCGCGACGCCAGATTCCAAGATCATCCATCAAAAGGTTCTGCATATTGAAAATGTTCTGTTGATAAACGCCGGTTCCGTCCTGACCAATATTTACGGATTGTCCGAGGTTTGATCCGGTATCGATCAGGCCGGTGGTTTGACTGTCCGGAGAAGTAGCGATCAAAACCCCGTCCCGGTAAATGGAAACCGAACTGCGGCGCCCCCAGGTCACCGCGAGGTGGTGCCAGGTTCCATCCCGCAAAATTGAGCTGGGTGTAATGCTCTGTCGGTGCGTGGCATCCCCGGAGTCATCCTTGGTGACGACTCGAAAATTGCCGCCGCCCTGCATGTAGATGCCCCAGCCTGGGTTTTGGCTGCTGTTCCAGTTCTGGCTGCCGATGAATACGGGATCGCTTGCCTGATTCGTGTAGTTGACCCAGAATGCAATACTGAAATCCGTCGCAGAGTTATCAGCGACCGCTCCAAACTGCAATTCTGCGGGATATCCCAACGTCACATAGTTGTTAATGGAATTAGGTCCATCAACCGTCAAAGCGACACTGCTCCCGATCTTCCCAACCGCGGTGGTCGGCGTCCCGACGGGAATCCCCTCGACGGTGTTTGGCACCGAGTTGGAATAATTGCCGGCCGGGTTTTTGCCATCGAACGTCAAATGAACGACGAGGCCGTTCGTGATTTGGGCCTGGCTTTCGTAGCTGCCGACGCAAAGCGCGGCGGCCAGAGCCAGTTTGAGGATATTTTTTGTTTTCATTACGTGCTTGTTACTTGGTGTTTACCTTTTGTCTTGTTTCAGGATTTGCAGGGAATTCAAAGTATTCGGAATTTTCTCATCACAATCAAGACGGGATTGCGATCCGCCACCTATTTGTTCTGCCGATAAATTCTCATCGTCTCTGCGGATTTGGCGTCGCCCTGGGTTTCAGCTGTTTGCATCAAGGAATTCACGGTCAACAGTGCGCGCCCGGCGACATTGGCCTGCTGCTTCGTTAGATCGGGCGCGCCAATCAGAGCCTGAAGATCGAGAAAAGCTTTTGAATAATCCTTGGCTTGCACCGCCGAGACCACTTGAGTGGCAAGCGATTTCGTCCCTGTCTTGGCTTTGCTGAAGGCCTTATCCATGGTGGCGGCCAGTTCATTGAGCGGCAATGGAACTGGGACTTCGTTTCCGGAATCGCATCCAGAAATGAAAAACAGTGGAACGATCAAAGCAAGAAGGAGGGCTTTGATTTTATAAATCTTCATGAGGTAAACGAAGGCCGAACTTTCTTTACGGAAGGGCTTTAATCGGTTCAACGCCGGTGTAATATCGATAATCGATTCCTACTTTAAGGCCTGAAAATTTTATACGCGAAGCATGCCCGTCCACCCAAGTGGTCTGGTTTCCCTTATTGTGACGGTACCATTCGACATCGAAATGGTAGCCGCCATACAGAGAGGAAAGACCCGAATACGCACCGCCGTTGGCTGGACCCGAACCGATCCATTGCGTCAAAATGGAGCTTTGACCCGG
>JBDSIW010000542.1:0-5560 GCA_039917795.1 Verrucomicrobiota bacterium
CGCCGTCCGCTGCGACGTTCTTGAGCCCGAGGTCCTGCAAGAATTGTTCCGGTACTTCCGCAAATTGGGATTGCAGAAGAACCTGCGTCGTGGCTGCGTTTTCTTTAGCTTGGTTCGACGGAATTTCGTTTCCCGCTGCATCAATTAGAACGGGTTCAACCAATAGGAATGTTCGTTTGCCATCTCCCGCCGGCCAACCACCCATCACAAGCGTCTGCCGGGGTGCCAATTCAGCCTCGACATTCGCGGCGATAGTTTCGACGGGAGGTTTCACGACGGGGGTGGAATTTCCGTCGCGAGGTTTTGCGTTTGCGGCTTGGGACTTGAGCAATTGACGCAATCGAGCGGTTTCTCCACGCAGGCGCAACAACTCGGAATGCTCCTCGCGCAATCTGGCAAGGTCAACGGAATCCGCCTCAAATTTCGAGAGCCGCTCATTTTCAGAACGCAGACGATTGAACTCAGCGGTGGAATCGCGGAGCGTCGAACTGGAGTTTCGCAGGCTCCCAAGTTCGGCGCGTTGCCAGATAATCACCGTCAGCGCGAAGACGAGCAGTCCGAAAGAAAGGCGGCGGACGGTTTTCATGGTCACAGTTCGTTTTTAATCCGTTGCAAAAGTTCCGAGTACTCTTCCAGGGCGACGAATTGCGGGAATTGCCTCTTAATATTCTCAGGCGCATGAAAGAGAAAACCCGCGTCTGCTTCTTTCAACATCGCGGTGTCATTGAACGAGTCCCCCGCAGAAATGACCTTGAAATGCAGCGCGCGGAACGCCGCGACCGTCTTTTGTTTCTGCTCCGGAATGCGAATCCGATAATCAATAAGTCGATCATTTTCGATGACCAGTTTGTGGCAGAGCAACGCGGGCCAGCCGAGTTGTTTCATCAGTGGCTTGGCGAATTCCTCAAAAGTGTCCGAAAGAATAATCACCTGGGTGATACTGCGAAGTTCGTCGAGAAATTCGCGCGCGCCATCGAGCGGCCGCAACGTGCCAATGACTTCCTGAAGATCGGAAAGTTTCAAGTCGTGATCCGCGAGAATTTTCAGACGTCCTTTCATCAGCACATCATAATCCGGCTCGTCGCGAGTGGTGCGACGCAGTGTCGCGATGCCGGTTTTATCCGCCACCGCGATCCAGATTTCGGGAACGAGCACACCTTCCAAATCCAAAGTAACAATTGATTGCTTCACGCGCGCGGAGTGTTTCAACTAGGGAAAAGTTTGTCTAGCGAATCACACGCCTTGAAACGAAGTTGGGTTTGCCGTTAAGTCACTCCACATGGAATCATCGTTTCCTCCTTTGTCCACGAGCACTCTTTATCTGGTCGCCACGCCGATCGGGAATCTCGAAGACATCACGTTGCGCGCGCTGCGTGTCTTGAAGGAATGCGATGTAATCGCGGCGGAGGATACGCGCCACTCCGGACAGCTCTTGAAGCATTTCGGTATCGCAAAACCTTTGCTGAGTTATTTTCAATTCAACGAGGCCAAGCGCAGCGAGGAGATCATCGAACGGTTGCGCCGCGGCGAGAAAGTTGCGCTGGTAACCGACGCGGGCAGCCCAGGGATCAGCGATCCAGGCGAACGTGTAGTCAAGGCGGCGGTGACCGCGGGGTTTCGCGTCGAGGCTGTTCCGGGCGCGTGCGCTCTGGTGGCGGCGCTGACCGCGAGTGGTTTGCCGACGGACGAGTTTCATTTCATCGGATTTCTTCCGCACAAATCCGGCCAGCGACGCAAACAATTGGAGCGGCTCAAGACATTCGCAGGAACATTGATCCTTTATGAATCGCCGTATCGAATTGAAAAAGTGCTGACGGAATTGAACGAAAGTTTTCCCGAACGACAGATTGTCATGGCTCGGGAATTGACGAAAAAGTTTGAGGAATTTTTGCGCGGCAAACCGCTTGAACTTTTAGAGCTGTTGAAGAAGCGTTCGCTGAAAGGCGAGTTTGTCGTTTTGATTGCAGGCAATGGCGATGATGAAAACTAAAACTCCGCCACTGTCATTTTCCGAAGAGCTGCGGGAGGAACGTGGTCAGCGGCGGCAAATAAGTAATCAAAAGAACGCCGATCACGAGCACGCACTGCATGGGCAGGACCGAGCGCGAAATTTCCAGCACCGGTTTGTTGAAACGATAGGAGGAAAGAAAAATATTAATTCCCGCCGTCGGGGTCAGGAGGCCCAGTTCCATGTTCGCTAGAAAAATAATTCCCATGTGAATCGGATCAATACCGTAAGCCAGACCCAACGGCACGATGATCGGGACGACGACGACGATGGCGGAGAACATGTCCATGACGCAGCCCACCACGAGGAGGCACGCATTAAGGGCGAGGAGGAACGCGTATTTCGAATGGACAGTTTGCGTGACCCATTCCACGGCGCGGGTTGGGATCTGGGCGTCGATCAGGTAATTGGTGAAACCGAGCGCAACTCCAAGGATCAGCAAAACGCCGCCGACCAGAACGCCGCATTCTGCCATGACCCGTGGAACGTCGCCCGGTTTTTTGAAATCGCGATATACAAAAGTCTCGATCATGAACGCGTAAAACGCCGTGACCGCCGCCGCTTCGACCGGCGTTGCGAAACCGCTGAACAAGGCGACCAGTGCAACGATTGGCAAGAGCAGTTCCCATTTCGCCACCCAGATGGCGCGTCCGGCCTCGACGTGGTCAAACTTCGGCCGATTCGCCGTCTGTTTCGGCCCTTGCCGAATGCCGAGCCAGATCGACATGGTCACGAGCAAAAGCGCTGGCCCGAGTCCGCCGAGAAACATTTTCTCGATGGTTACGCCCGATCCTTTGGAATTGGTGCTGGCCACGATGGCGAAAAGGATCAGCGGAAGAGAGGGAGGAAACAGCAGGCCCAGTCCACCGGAGCCGGTCAGCAACCCCAAGGTCGCGCGCTCCGAGTAGCCCGCACCGATCAGAACCGGCATGAGCAATCCGCCAAGGGCGAGAATCGTGACACCCGATGCACCCGTGAACGAGGTGAAGAATGCGCACAACAAAACCGTTACGATGGCCGGGCCGCCGCGCATCGATCCCAGCAACGCTTGAAACACGCGGATCAACCGCTTGGACGCGCCGCCCTCGGCGAGAAAATATCCCGCGAGGGTGAAAAGCGGGACGGTGGGAAGAGTTGGATTCGTAACCATCGAATAGTGCGTCAGCGAGATGGACGCGATCGGGAGATCTTCTCCCCAAAATAAAATCAGCGCTGCGCCGCCAAGCATGACGAAGATCGGCGCGCCGAGAATCACGGCCAGAAGCAGGATCAACAATCCTGGCAAAACCAGTTTTTCGGGCGGTATCGGCGGATGGAATCCCACCCAGACGATGGCGGCCGCGAGGGCCAGCGTTATGATTCTTCCTTTCCACGCGATGGAAGCGTGCCGGAGGATTCGAAGGGCGATGATGCCAAAGCCGATTGGCATGATCAGTTGAATCGTCCAGACCCGGATTCCGTAGGCGAGAATTTTTCCACCCTCGCGTTCCGATTGCACGAGTTGAATCGCGGCCAGGCAAAGAAACACCGTGATACCCACGGCAAAACCACTGCTGAAAATGCGCGCGAAAGTTTGCCATCCACCTTTCAGAAAATTGGTGAGCGTGGAGAGCGCCAGCAATCGGCCGTCGCGCGCCGCGAACATTCCGCCGAGTAATCCGATGATGAGAACCAAGTGTTGTTGAAAGGCCGTGGATCCGGAGATGCCCCCATGAAAGCCCTTGCGCAGGAGAATCTCCGCGAGCGGCAGGAGCATCAGGATCGCCAGCGCAATTGCAATCAGCAGGTTTTCCCCATTGCGCACCCATCGGCTCCACCCTTGGATTTCAGCGACTACCGGGACATCGGAAGGCAGACTGGCGGGAGGATCGCTCGTCACTTTTTATCCCCTGGATGAGCCGCGCGAAACGTTTTCAACTGGTTCATCACTTCATCGAACACTTCCGCTGGAACCGTGATCCCTCGGATTTTTGGGTAAGCCGCTTCCGCAATCTGTTTCCATTGGACTTCCGCTTCCGGCGTGACGGAATGAACTTTCAAGCCCCGCTTCTTCATCGCCTCGACGGATTCCAATCCTTCGCGCCGCCCGTCCGCCTTGATCAATTTCCCGGCCTCTTGCGCGGCCTGGCGAATGGCATCGCGACTTTCTGCCGGGATGGAATCCCAGGTTTTTTTCGTCACGATGGCTGCGCCGACCAGTGGAACCCAATTCAGGTCAAGCATGTTGGGTGCGGCGTTATCGACTTGAAGAGCCAGCGCGATGCTCGGCGGCAGCGGTACGGCGTTGATCAAACCGGTTTGCAAATTTGGAAGAATGTCCGTCACTTCCAACGGCACCGGGTTGCAACCGGCGGAGCGGTAAATATTTTCCTCAGCTGGCCGATTTGCCGCGACGAATAATTTTGTCTTCTTCAGATCTCCGGGAGTCACGACCGCTTGTTTGGAAAAGAAACGGACCCAGCCGGTATCGGACCAGAACAGGACAACAAATCCTTTTTCGGCCAGGCGTTTTTCCAGCATCGGTTGCAATTGATTGCCGACGAAATCGACTTCCTCCAGCGATCGAAATACCAGCGGCATGCTTTGCAGTGCGGCCACGGCAGGTTCGATTTCGGACAGTCCCGCAGCCGTCACCATGCCCGCTTGCAACTGGCCCAGCTTCATCCTTCGCACCATGTCCGCTTCGCTTCCCATTTGGCCGTCCGGATAGATGGTCAAGGCGACTCCGCCTCCGGGCGCGCGCTTCCATTTTTCGCCCATCGCCTGAAGGTGTTTGTAATAAGACGAGCCGTTCGGCGCGAGCGTTCCGAGCCGCACCTTGACTGGCGCAGCGAAGGCAAACGGAGAGAAAAACGCGCTGACGAGGAATGCGAGCACCAGGGTAAATCGAGTGGGTTTATTCATTTCATTTATTCCAAAAAAAGATCCGCTTTGCGCGATAACAACCAGCGCGCGCGCTTTTGCATCACTGTGTTTACTAAACGCGTCTCTGGGTTGCTGTCAGGATTAATCGCCAGAGCGCGATTGAGCAACGATTCAAATTCCTTCGCGTCCTGCTTCTGAATGGTGACCGCCTCCGCCAGCGCTACAAACGGCGCGGCTTCCTGGCCCTTTGACGCCGCGACCGCCTGCCCAAATTCTTTTCGTGCGCGCTCGGCTGGATCGCTTTTTAAACCCTGCCGGCTCATCTCGTAAGCAATCAAAAAACTGTGAATGGCCCCATTGCCGTAGCCAGCTTCAAGCTCAAGTGCGCGGTCAATCAACGCTTCCATCGCGGGAATCTGCCCGACCAGTTCCGGAACATCTTTTGAAAGCGATATTGCCGAACCCCACGCCGCAGCCGTCCAGTAAAGAAGCGACACATCGGTTTTCATAATTTTTTTCAGGGCCGCCTTTGGATTGGCCGATAAGGCGTTGGTGACTCCCGGGTAGTTCACTTCCAGGCCGCGCAAACCATAATTCTTCGCACGCAGGTAAAGCCGCCGCGCCCGCCCGCGCAATCGCTCGGCGGCGGCGAGGTCGCTCGCTTCAGTTTCATCCGCCTCCTGCTGA
>JBDSIW010000543.1:0-8591 GCA_039917795.1 Verrucomicrobiota bacterium
GACGCGGCCAATCACGACCGCGGAAGGTCTCATCAGGAAAATGGAATAGTTGGCAAACACGCCATGAATCAGACCGCCCCCAATGGTGCCCTCAGCGCCGATGCCTTCAAATGGTGGTGAACTCGTCACGAGATTTCCCTCGCGGTATTTCATCCGGTCCACCATCCGGTGCATCTTGATTCCATCCACCTCGATCACTTCGCAGAGCGCGAACGTGGCGTCTTCAGGAGCCATGTTCGTTAATTTCAAAGACTGCGCATTGACCGGAAACTTCACATCTGCCGATTGCTTCAGGGCATCGCCATCGACAGAAAAACGGAAGCCGCCGAGCAATTGCGCGTCGTCCGGAATCGCGCTCCCCAGGATTGTCAGGAGACCGGCCAGGGTGAGCGGTTCAAGCTTGAACTTGGATTTCGACGGAATCGCACCGGGCTCGACAATGATCTGAACCGGCCCGCCATCACTTAGTGCTTCCAGGATTCCTCCTCCCCGAAATAGCCCAACCTGCCCGTCGCGGAAAATCTGCCGGCTCGCGGGGATCGTGTTGCGTGTGCCGTTTTGGTTGACGATCACGGCGCTGATGAAGTCATCGACGTCAGCCGAGATTAAATTCGTGAAGCTGCCATCCGGTTTGGAAAGAATCGTCGAGGTCGCACCCGTCGTCTCGTTGACGAGGATGACCGGCGATTCTGGATCGGCTGTCCCCGGTGAACCAAACATCGGCGCGACGCCATTGGTCGGTTCGTAAATCGTTAATCGTCCGCCGATACGATTGAGCGCGTCGCTCTCGGTGGTAAACGAAAACGTGGTAGGTCCTTCGATTCTTCGTCCTGACAAATCATTCAGGTTCGTGGACAACACGATTGTGAAATGGGCGCTCGCCGCAAGCGGATCGACCGGAAGCAACGTCGCAGAAGTCCCGCTCAAGTTCAGCGAAAGGCTGGCAATGACCGGTTGCGAGTTCGTGCCCAACAGGACGATTCCATTTGTTCCGAAACTGCCGGGATTAATCGCCTTGCTAAAGACGACATTTATCGGCGCGACCCGGAGAACGCCCGAAGCGTTATTGGTGGGCGACGTAGAGACAACCCGCGGGCCCACCCGCACTGTCGCGAGGTTCGCGGCGGAAACCGAATTTGGATCAGCGACAAGGATACTGATCTGGCCGTTGTCGCCCGTACCCGGATCGTTCACGGCCACGTTGGCCGAGCCGCTGGAGGAAATGAGTTGAAAAAATCCGTCCGGTTCGCGGGAAACCGTCAACCACGGCGAGCGGCGCACGGCGAGTCCGCCGGCAGGTTGATTGGCTGAATTGCGCGCGACCCCCTGAACGAGCGCCTGCGGTTGGCTTACCTTCACCAAAATATATTGGCCTGCGCCATTGATACCGGGCAGGCGATCCGTCGTGTTCGTTTCGAGCGACGCCAACCGGCCCAAACTATCGCTCGAGAATCGCTCGACCGGTTGCAGCCCAAACAAGCCGCGCTGATTGATGACGCGCGCCAGCACGAACAAAGAGTTGGTCGGAATTCCCTGCACTTGCAGCGCGAGTTTTTTACCTTCATTGATGCCTCCTATGCGGAGATCAAACGCCCGGAGTAAGGTGAGATTGCTGGTGATCAGGTCTAAAAAGTTCGTCGCGTCGAGCGTTCGCAATTCCGCTGCCTGCTCTCCTGCCAGATCGCCTGCGCCCGCCAGCAAATTGATGCCTCCTTTGCTCAGTTGCCCACCGTTGGTCCGGAGCACTCCGCCAGCGAACGCGCCGGAATTGAGTACCTCGACATGGACGACCGCTTCGTCCAATTCTTCCGCGCCGAAGAGCAACAATGGCCGGACCGGAAAGGTCGCGTGCAGAGTATTCAGGCTCGCGTCGCCCGGTCTTTGATAGCCGATCAGAAAATTCTCGAATTGCGGCGGAACGCGCAGGATGCCATCGCGCAACCGATATTGCTCCGAGATTTCTCCGCGAAGCAAGCTGCCGCTGGGCAGGTTGCCCGCGAGATTCGTGACAATGACTTCCGCATTCGCGGTAACAAGTTCGGGTACGATACTGGCCGCAATCGAATTGGGCGTCACTGTTCCGCCAGCGACCAAATTCGTGACGGTCTGGGTCGCGGCCATCGAGGGCAAAAGCGCCTGGCCCACCACGGGCAAGGGCGGACTCAACGGCCCAATGTCGCCCACGACCAGTGCGAAGGCTCCGCTCCCGGGAAGCGTCGTCGCGATCGAATCCGTCCCATTTCCGGAGATCAATTTCAGAATCTGCCATTGAAGCGAGGCCGGATTCCATTGCACCAGCGCGGCAGTTTCTCCGTTATTCAGTGCGCCCCAAAGCTGAAACTGCGCACCCAAAGAAATCGCATTGGCAACATTCAACTCCAGCCAGAACGCCTGGAGCGGGCTCCATCCTGCGGGCAACAACGCCGGAAGGGTTTGGGGCGTCAGCGGAGTGAGGACAGCGAGTGCGTCCACGGACACTGCACCGGGCGGAATGGAAATCTGCACGGCGGCATTGCTCATTTGGGTGCCAGCAATTGGAGTGACGGGCTGCGAATTGGAATTGCGCTTCGTCAAGCGCGGGAAAGGAACGATTGCGACTTCATTTGTCCGAAAAATTTGCTGGCGCCAAACCGGCAAATAGTCGGCCCGGCGGAAAAGCATCTGGTTGGCTCCCGCTCCATTCCCCACGGTGGTAACTCCATAAGCGCGGTCGGTCCGGTTGGTGCGTTGTCCGCCCGGACCGGCGACCGCTATTTCAACGTCAGGCAATGGCTGGCCGAACGCGTCGAGTGTGGCCACCAAACCGAGCGCGGACGCCGTTGGATTTCCGGCGGAATAAATTTTCGTGGTCAGTTTGGGCGAACTGCCCGATTGAAAGCCCAGACTAAGGGTGCGCTTGGTTGAAACTTCGCCTGGTGCCAAATCGTTATCGCCGATCAAACTGCTGAGATTATAGAACGGGCTTGCGGGAATTCCCTGGGCCGCTCCGTCCACTTGCAAGGGGCCGGTCGTCCCGGAGAAAGATTCAATCGTGACGAGCACGGGTCCTCCTAAAGATTGCGTTGAATGATTTCGGAGGTTGACCTCGACGTTCCAAACGTTGAGCGCCCGGTTGAAACGCATTGAGGTAAAAAAAACATCCACATTCGTGCTCGAATCTTCGAGAACCAATGGAGCGCCCGAGAGGATAAATGTTCGTTGCGCCGCGGAGGCCGTGAGCGTCCAGAAGGTGGCGATACAGAAAATCAACAGCGGAAAATATTGCCGAATTCGACGGATGAACGAGTGGATCTTCATTGCGTGCCTCGCTTGAAACGCCAGAAGAAAGCCAGGGCGCCGAATATAAGCATCCCGACGGTCCTGGGTTCCGGCACGGCCACCACTTGTAAATCGCTGAACCATGCCTGCGACGCCAGCGGGTTCAAATTGTCAAACAGATCGAAGAAGACCCGCACGGAGCCCCCGCTGAATTGCGAAGGAATGGGAGCGCTCAACTGGAAAGCCCTTTGATTTGGCAGCAACGGTTGAAGACTCGGGTAAGCGATCACGCTAGTGAAAATTGTGGCCGGATCTACTGCAATGGTGCCGGGAGTCGCTGGCGCAAAAACCAAGCCGTTGGCGTCGGCGGTCAAATAAACCGCTGTGCTCGTCCCGCTCGGATCCTGAATGCTGACGGTGAATGAATCCAGAAATTCGCCTGGAAGCGGGTTTTCTTCCGTGGCGAAACCAAATTTAAACAAGAGCCTTGGCTGGTTTAAGGCAGCGTCCACCAGCAGCGTGCGCATTTCTGAGATCAGCGGTTGCCCGGCACCGGTATTGAGGGCCACGAGTTCAAAGGTTCCCTGCGCCACCGCAAGTCGGACAAAAAGGAAGGTGGCAAAAAAAACAATAGAGCGGTTCACGACGGCAATGGTGTTTGATTTATTTGGCGGAGCATATTGCGAAAATTTCTTGAAACACCCGTCCACGATTTAAGGTTTTACCCGATGCAACCCTTCGGCGTATATCGTCCATCGGGACTATTTTCGAGCTTGAAGCGACCCACAAAGATTCAATAATGCCGTCATCCAATGGAGAAACAATTCCCTATTGCCGACGGAGTCGAAAAAATGCTCATTAGCCTCCAAAGAGCGGTGACGCCCGAAGACGTTTGGCTCGCCTGCGATAAATTAATGGGTGCGGCCTTGCCTTTAAATCATTGCCTCCTTGGCCTGCAATCCATCGGGATCGTGCCCGCGTTCCTGCGCACGACGCTCCCGGTCCCTGACACGGAAGGTTATTTCGGGAGGCTGGCCGAATTGGCGCCGCTCAAGGAAGTGATTGTGAAAAATCCCAGGAAAAAGGTGGGGCGATTGAGCGACACGTTTTCGCTGGAGAACCCGTCGCACCAAATGTTCCTGCGGGAATTTATGGAACCAGGCGGGTGGCGGTATTCAGCGGCGATGTTGTTTTGGAATCCTGACGGCTCTTTTATCGGACAGTTTGCCATCACTCGCGCCGAAACCCAGGGAGACGTCACAGACGCCGAGATGGAATTGCTTGAACGGCTGCATCCGCATGTTGAGGCTGCGTTCCAACGGCTCGTCATCCAGGAAGGCGGCGCCGCGGTGCGCCTTTCGTTTGAACACGCCTTGGACAGCTTGCCGCTGCCGGTGGCCATTGTAGGGTGGAACTTGTGTCTGGACTATTGCAACGATTCCGCCTGCGAAGCGCTGCATATTTGGCTTCACGGAACGAAACGGGCGCGGGAACTCAAACGCGGGCAGCATTTGCCAGAGGATTTGCGAGGAGCTTGCGCCGCCATCCGGGCCGGCTGGGAGGAAGCCAACCGGTTGGACGATTTCACTGATTTCGAATCGGTTCAGTGTTTAACGTGTCCCGGCAAAGAGAATTTCCGTGCCGTCGTCCGCCTGGTCGAACCGCAGGCGGGCCGCACGTTGCAACCGGCATTTATCATCGAGCTTCATCTGCCGCCGGAAGCGAATCCAGAAGTCACACGTGCGCTGCTTCAACTCTCTTTGTTGACCACCTCGGAGCGGGAAGTCGCCCGGTTGGCGGCGTCGGGCCATCACAACGTTGATATCGCAGCCCGGTTAAGTGTCAGTGTAAACACGGTGCGCAGTCATTTGCGCAACGCCTTCGCCAAACTTGGCATCTCCAGCCGATCAAGCCTGGCTCCCTTGTATCATGTTCTCGCAACACCGAATCCTTGACCTTCTCGCGCGATCGGAAATTTCCAGCGTCGTGCGGCTTTCAAAAATCTGCATGCTCGGGTTTGCTTTTAGCTTCGGACCCGGCGCTCTTCTCCTCGCGGCAATCATCGGCACGAATGCTCCAGCGGTTCCGATCACCGTTGAACGCGTTGCCACGCTGCCCGCCAATGAACAGTCGGCTTGGAGGGAATATCTAAAACGGTCCCGGCAACAAATGATCGCCGACAAGGTTTTTCTGATCACCGAAATGAAAAAGAATCAGGTCAGGGATTCGTTGCCCGCACCGAAAGGGAAATCCGAGAGCCGCGTTCCATTGGATCATCCGCTCGCCTGGTATTCCCAGTCGGACGCGCTGCGCATCGCGGCCATTGTGCTTTCGTTTCAAACTCCAGCAGGTGGGTGGGCCAAGGGCGTGGATATGACGCTCAAGTCCCGCGCCCCGGGCCAACAATTTTACGGCGACACCAGCGTGGTGCACCTGAGCGGCGCCGATCCCGAAATACCGCGCGATTTGTCCTGGCATTACATTGGCACTTTTGACAATGACGCGACGATCACTCAATTGCGCTTTCTCGCCAACGTCGCAACCGCAGTTGGTCCCGACCGCGCCATAAATTGCCGCTCAGGATTTTTGCGCGGCTTGGACTTCATTTTCGCGTCTCAATTTCCAAACGGCGGGTGGCCACAAGTCTGGCCATTGCAGGGAGATTACAGCGCCGCCATCACTTACAACGACAACGCCATGATCAACGTGATGCAGTTTTTGAGCGCGGTGGCAAAAGGGCGGGACAACTTTGCGTTCGTGCCGAAGCCGTTGAGGGAACGCGCCGCCACCAGCGTGCAGCGCGGCATTGAATGTATTTTGGAAACTCAAATAAAAGGAAACGGCGGCGGAACAGTTTGGTGCCAGCAGCACGACGCCTTGACCCTTCAACCCACTTCGGCGCGCAATTATGAAATGGCGGCACAGTGTGGTGCGGAGAGCGCAAAAATCCTGGCCTTCCTGATGGATTTGCCGAATCCCGATCCTCGCATTGTCTCCGCCGTCCATGCGGCAGCCCTCTGGCTCGAAAAAAACAAACTTCACGACGTCGCCCAACGGTTGGATGACGAAGCGGGCAAGCGCCTGGTTCGAGCCCCGGGTGAGGGACCGCTTTGGGCGAGGTATTATGAAATCGGCACCGATCGCCCTGTTTTTGGCGACAGGGACAAAACCATCCACGACGACATGAACGAAATTTCCCAAGAGCGCCGCAATGGCTACAGCTGGTTCAACGAGTCTCCCCGCGCAGTCCTCGACAAATTCGCGCGCTGGCGCAAATTGCATCCACGGGTTGAGCCCTGAGCGCGCGCTGGGTTCAACCGGAGCCCGAAATGGGCTGCGGCTGCGACAAGGCGCGCCTGTTATCCGACGGACAAATTAAAGGTGGCCGCCCAAAAGTTGGACGGCAATTGGACAGCGATCCTAACCTCGGCCCGGATCAGTTGCCGAACCGACTCGATCCATCGTGGCGACACTTTTTCGCTCGATTGCTCGTAAAAGCAGCGGTTCGCGAAGAAATCGATGATTCGACCGCTACGAAATAAATTTTCCGAACGGATTTTCAGTTCGCGCCTTGGAATCTAAATTCATCGGTTCGTCAATCCATTCAACTTGTTGAGGCTTCGTGGCATCAG
Organism: Verrucomicrobiota bacterium; assembly: GCA_039917795.1. Taxonomy (GTDB): domain Bacteria; phylum Verrucomicrobiota; class Verrucomicrobiia; order Limisphaerales; family CANJXF01; genus CANJXF01. Next base: position 6,891 of record JBDSIW010000543.1, read on the forward strand.
TGCTGCTAAGTTCCGCGCAAGTGTTTAAACTTCTGCAAAAACGTGAGTGGTCGAAAGTGACGCGATTGAGCGAAGACCTGATAACCGCACAATCCTCGGAGGCGCGCTTACAACAGGTCATCGAAGCCATCTCGGACGAATTGATCGTGGTGAATGCCGAAGGGAAAATCACCCTGTGGAACGAGCCTGCCGCCAAAGGCTGGGGGCGCACGCAGGCTGAAACGATCGGCAAGCCCTTGTTCGAAGTCCTCCCTGAAATCACGAGCGTTGCTTTTAAATCGGCTTTGGACCGCGCATTGCAGGACAGTCGCGAAGCCGTTCTCGCTAATTTTCAAGTGACGAGGGCCAACTCCCCCAATTTTTATCACGTCCGCATTCTCCCGTTCCCGGGTGGCGCGAGTATCTTTTTGGACGACATCACCGCCCGCTGCAAGGTGGAAGCCTCACACGCCAAGCTCTCGGAAATTCTCGAAGCGACCACCGATTATGTGGCTTACGCGGATGCGGACGGTCGAATTACATACCTTAACCAGGCGTTTCGAAAAACCGTCGGCATTTCCAATAGCGAAGACATCTCCCAACTTCGCCTCCGCGATTTCCATCTCAAGTGGCCGGAAAATCTCGCCCTTAATGAGGCAAAGGTCAGCATCAGCGGTGATCGGGTCTGGTCCGGCGAGGCCGTTTTGCTCACACGAAAAAAAGTCGAAGTGGCCTTGTCGCAGGTAATTCTTCTGCACAAAGGCCCGGACGGCGCGATCACACACATTTCCAGCATCGGGCGCGATATCAGCTCGGCCAAGCGCGCCGAAAAACGCGGCTGGCAATTCGCCCAGGAATTACGGACTTCGCAGGAAAAATTTGAAACCCTAGTCAATTCGGTGGACGGAATCGTGTGGGAAGCGACCGCTGAAAGCAAAGCTTTCACCTTCGTCAGCCAGCGCGCCGAGCGGATTCTTGGATACCCCTGCGAACAATGGCTGAGCGTTCCCGGATTCTGGGAAGCGAATCTCCATTCCGATGATCGGGCGACGGCGACGGAATATCGGCAACGCGAGACAGCCAAGGGCAAGAACTACATTTGCGAGTACCGGATGGTGGCGTCCGGCGGACGCACGGTCTGGGTGCGCGACTATACAAACGTCATTCGCGAAGAAGGCCAACCCACTTTGTTGCGCGGAATTTTGATTGATATCAGCGAACAGAAAAAGGCGGACAGCGAACTCGAAAGGTTGAACAAGGAATTGGTTGAAACCTCACGCATGGCGGGGATGGCTGAAGTCGCGACCGGCGTCCTTCATAACGTCGGCAACGTGCTCAACAGCGTAAACGTCACCGCGACCTTCCTTCGGGAAAACCTGCGCCGCTCCGAACTGGCGAGCCTGATCAAGGTGGCCGATCTTTTTGAAAAAAATAACCAGAACCTCGCCCAATACCTGACCGAGGATCCGAAGGGGAAATTGATCCCAGGGTTTGTCGTTCAATTGACGCAGCATTTGAAGCGGGACCATTTGGAAATGCAGAAGGAATGTGAGCAACTCGCGACGAATATCGAGCACATCAAGGAAATCGTCTCTATGCAACAGAGCTACGCGCGCGTCTCCGGTTGCATGGAAACCGTATCGGTCGCCGGCCTGATGGAAAACGCCCTGCAAATCAATGCCGAGAGTTTTGCCCGCCACAAGATCGAGGTCATCCGCGATT
>JBDSIW010000544.1:0-10490 GCA_039917795.1 Verrucomicrobiota bacterium
ATCGCGAATTGTTGGAGCAAGGCGAAAAGGGCACCGTGCTCGAACATTTGGAGTTGGTCAGCAAATTCTGGGGCAATACCCACCGGAACTACGACAGATTTCCGCCCGGATCGGCTGACAATATGAAGCGCGTGGACGAAGATAACGCCAAGGACTTGGCTCGATGGATAAAAGAGATTGAGGAAGGCAAGATACCGAGTGAGCGAAATTGGAATATGAAATGACCGTGTGGCCTCCTGAGAAACTAGACATGTAAGTTATTGGTTGGAGACGAGTTGATAATTGAGGGTAGCGGCGAGGTTTTGGAGTCGTGCGAGTTTCTTGCGTTTCGTCTTTTCCTCCTCTTTGGCGAAGACTTCCGGCCGGAACGGCTCCTGGTATTTGATCATGTGCCAGAGAATGCGCGCCGACCCCGGGGGGGACACAGAAAGCTGAACCCAACGAGTTTTGAATGAGATTCGTTCCCAAGCGCGCCCGCGCACCCGGCCCCAGGATGCCCCACCGCCGCACCTCCGTGGAATCCGACGGCGCCACCGAAACGGCGATGGAGTCGTTGTGGACATCCAGCCCGATGTGGATCATAACTTTCATGTGCCTGCTTTCCTTTCATTGTTTATATTCCTGATTAAACCGTGTGGCTCGTCTCTCCGACACACGCCGGCGCACAACCCACATTCCCGAAAAACAGACACTCTTCGCGTAAACATCGCCAGCCATAGTGACTAGGCGTTGCTACGCGCTCACCATGAACCGAACGATTCTAGCTCTGCTTTTCTCCGCGCTGTTCGTGATTTGCAGCGCCGCCGCAGACTACGCCAAGTGGACTTGGAGCCAGCAGTTACCAACAGAGATTGCGACCCACGGAGTCCACGCCCACCGAACCGCCGACGCCGTGGACAAGTTTTTTCACGATGGCCCGTCTCATCCGCCAAGCATTCCCCAGATTCTCGACTTTCTTGGTCTGCCGGACGCATTCAGCCGACAGTTCATGTATTCCAAGACCCAAGGCACCAGAAAACCGTCCAAGAGCGGCGGCACGCTTCGCTTCCTTCTCGACGACGGCGGCGAGGTTCATGTTTGGACAGCCGATTTCCGCGGAGTCGGTCTTGCCATTCGACACCGCAAGAAGGGTTATTCCCAACTACTCTATAAGTGAGCTTCTTCCCAATGACCGCAACGCCTAACCTCCAAGCAGAGCATTGATCGTAGGGGGTAAAGGGGGCGGAGCATTGATGCTATGCGTTGTTGAACAAGCCCTGTAAAAGCCTGGCGGCTCACGGGGCAGGCACGGTCGAACTTCCTGAAGTCTCTCTTTCTCTCTTTGTGGTTTCCTTTTCTTTAACTCATTCTGTCAAGGCAACCGCAATTTTCTAAGTGAGGCGGATTGACGCTTAGAGCGTGTTTGAAAACTGTAGCCGCCGACGTGAGGCGGCGGACGACTTGCGCCAAATCCCAGTAATGCCCTCCGCCTCCTCACGTCGGCGGCTACGAAGATTCGCGTTTTCAAACACGCTCTTAGTGCTTGGGCCGGAGCAAAATCGCCTTCTTGTTCGTGCCTTCGACTTCGACGCTTTGCGTCTCCACACCGGGATCGTCTTTCAAGGCATTGTGGATGATGCGACGATCAAAGGCGCTTAAAGGTTCCAGCTCGACGACGTCTCCCCACCGGCGAACTTTTTCCGCCGCCTCCTGAGCCTTTTGCACGAGCGCTTCGCGGGCCTGGGCGCGATAGCCGCCAACGTCCACGACGACTTTGGGCGCGGTTTGATCCTGCTGAAACAGAATTCGATTGGTAATATACTGGAGATCAGAAAGCGTCTGGCCCTGCCGACCAATCAAGCGGCCGGAGTCCTCGGTTTTTACATCGAGAAAAATCCCGTCGTCGAGCGTTTGTTCCTCGACCGTGGCGTCAAAGCCGAGCGAAGTGAGGAGTTGTTCGAGAACTGCTTTGGGTTGGGCGGCCATAAAATGAATTACTTTTTACGCTTCGGCGAAACGACCGTCACGGTGCCGACGGGTTCATCCTTCGCCCGGGTCAATTTCAACTGCGCAATGGTTAGCAAATTCTGCACGGTCCAGTAAAGCGTCAATCCCGAGGCCATTTTATAGAGGAAGAGGAGGAACATGACGGGCATGTATTTCATCATCTTTTGCTGGGCGGGATCCACGCCCGGGGAAGGCGGCGTCAACTGCGCGGACCAAAGCAGCGTTACCCCATAAATCAACGGCAACGGGTTGATCGGAAATCCGGCGAGATGCGCGATCGTGTCGGCCTGGGACAAGTCACACGCCCACAAAAAAGGCGCGCCGCGCAATTCAATCGCGCTCTGGATCATTTGATAAAAACCGATGAACACCGGAATTTGCAGGAGCATGGGCAGGCAGCCACCGAGCGGGCTGACCTTATGCTCCTTCATGAACTCCATCGTTTTCTGATTCTTTTTGACTGGATCATCTTTGTATTTTTCCGCGATGGCCTTCATTTGCGGCTGCAGCAATTGCATTCGCTTCATCGATTTTGTGCTCGCGGTGGTGAGCGGCCAGAAAAGCGCTTTGATAATGACGGTGATGGAAATGATCGCCAATCCGTAGGGCAAACCGAGCGCGTGCAATCCGTTCATCGAAAGCAAAAGCATCTTGGCGAAGAAACCAAAGTAGCGCCCGAAGTCCATGAGCAGGTCCAGTTCGTTCTTCATGTCGTCGCCGATTCGCGCGAGCGAGTTGTATTCCTTTGGCCCGGCGTAAATCGTGAATTGCCGTTCCATGCCTTGATTGGCCGTGAGGGTCAAAGCCGGATAACCAAACGAACTTTGCAGGCCATTGGGGTGGAGCATCGGTTTGGATTCCTGGGCGATGGCGTCCGGGCTCGGCGACGGGAGGGCAACTTGGCGCGAGAAGAATTTCGGAGCGGGTTCGCGGGGAATGACGGCGAGGGTGAAAAACTGGTTATGTACCGCGGCCCAAACCACGTTGCTCAAGCCATCCTGGTATTCGGTTCGCGGCGCGCCGCCACCGCCCACGCAGCTCAACAGGGAACGATTGGCGAACCAATCTGCTTTGATGTGTTCCGCCTTCGCGCCATTAAACCAAAACGTTCCCATCGTGAGCGTTTCGTCCCGGACGCTCATGGGCGTGGCAGTTCCCGCCACTATTTCGTAGCTCGGCACAACGATGGTTTGCGGCGACCGGTTTTCGAATCGCACTTTGGCATTGAGCAAATAATTCGAGCTGACCTGAAATTCCTTGATGATGACCAGCCCGTTGCTGAGCGCGCTCTCCGCGTGAATTCCTTCTCCCGAACGCGACAAATGGAACGAGGCGTTTTCCGTATCTCCACCCACCAAAGCCAGAGAGGGAAACGGCGCGTTGGCATTGAGCGAGGCAAGTCGCTTTTCGCCGGGCGTGGTTCTGCCGCAATCAATCGACTCAGGATAGTTCCGAAGTTGGACAAGCTTCAAACCGCCTCCGTGTGAAGAAAAGGTGTAGATGGCGTTTTCGTTGGTGACGAGAAGCAGTTGTTCGGGCGCATCATTCGCCAATCGCGGGAGCGGCGCGATGACATTTGTTCCGATCGTGGAAACCGTTGCCGAAAGGTTCGTACTGAGCTGATTGGTGGCCGTGGCCACCAGATTCGTTCCTTTGGGCGGGGGCGGATAAAGCTGATGCATCAATTTTGGCCAAAGCAAAATCAGCGCGAACGAAACAAGGAGAACAACAACGGATTTACGATCCATGGAAAGCGGTTTTAAATTTTGAAGAGTGAGTGGCGGTGAGTCGCGGGACCGGATCGTGTCCGCATCCGCCCCAAGGATGGCAGCGGAAAACTCTTTTAAGGCTCAACCAACCGCCGCGCATGGAACCGTGAACCCGGATGGCATCCATTGCGTATTGAGAGCAAGTCGGCGTGTAGCGACAACCGGCCAGTGGGCCGAACAGAAACGCGAGCGCGGGTGATAAAGCCAGCCGATACAAACGCACCAGGGAGATTAAAATGGATTGCCCCGCGTTCATTAAATTTTTAAGAGCTTCGCCTTGCCCAGCGCCCGCAAAAAGTCCTGCTCCACCTGCGCGAATGTTTTTCCGTCGATCGAATTCCGCGCCACCAGAACCAAATCCACCGGTTGCTTAAAATTGTGTTGATGCAAACGAAAGCTTTCTCTCAACAAGCGACGCGCGCGGCTTCGTTTTACAGCATTACCGATTTTACGACTCGTCACCACTCCCAGGCGCGTCGAAGAATTTTCTGGAAGCAACAGCCAGTTGGCGATCAGGCAACCGCAGGCCAGACGTTCCCCATTTGTTTTGGCGCGAATGAAGTCTCTTCCCAATTTTAATCTTCGGGAACGGGGGAAACCTAAAGAACTCGAAGGCCCGGAAGCCATTTCATGGGTCAAACGGGCGTCAACCGTTTGCGACCCACGCGACGACGATTGGCCAAGGTGGCTTTTCCGCTCTTGGTCGAGTTGCGATTCAGGAAACCGTGTTGCCGTTTGCGGCGCATTTTCGAAGGTTGATATTGGCGTTTCATCTTTTCTCAATTGAGTTATGTCGCACAGCAACTGGCTGGGTCAACGAACCGTCCGCGGCCATTCCGCAACGGGAGTCGAGAAGATAACAACGAAGAAAGACGTGTCAATCGTTGAAATGCCAATTGCAGACGCGATCACGATGCGCTCCGGTGAGATTCAATCCGCACAGGCGCAGCCGCAAATTTCCGCACGCCACCGGCAGTTGGTTTAGAGATATGTGACGCGGATAATCTCCAAATCATCTTCCCCGGCCGGAAATCGAAAGCGCACTCGCTGGCCCATCCGCGCATTGATCAGCGCCCGAGCAATCGGCGAACGCCAACTCACCCAACCTCGATCGAGGTCGGTCTCGTCCGACCCGACGACGCGATACTCCAATTTCTCGCCTGCCCGGTTCCGCACGGTGACCGTGGCGCCAAACCGAACGACGCCTTCCGAATTGGCGGGTGGAAGAACGATTTCGGCGGATTGCAAACTCTGGCTGATTTGCGCGATCCGCTGGTCAATTACCAGCAATTGCCTTTTGCTTTCCTCCGGTTCCGTTAAGCCGGAGGCCCGAGGTCGCATGTCCTGGACCAATTCGTCCAATTCCTTTTGCAGCTTCTCTGCCCCGTCCGCTGTCAGGTAATTTTTAACTCCGGGCGGCAAGGCGGAAATTTGTGCTCTCAAGATGGGCTCCTCCGCTGCATCGTCTTCTCGTGTAAACGCCTTGCTCACGAGGTGAATTTAGCAGCAATGAGTTGGGTGGACAAATATTCCATTTGCGTAAAGTGGCCGGACGCGGTTTCATTCAGCGTCCGAATGGAACCAAAATAAAAATATGAAAATGATAAAGAACTTGATGCTGATTTCCGCAATTGCAGGATTTCTCACGACGATAGGCTGCGAAAAGGGATCCGCTGAGAAAGCAGGAGAAAAATTGGATAAAGCTGCGGAGAAGACCGCCGACGCAGCTAAAGATGCAGGCGATGCCCTCAAAGACGCGGTCAAGAAATAAGCCTGAAAAAATCAAAAGGACAAAGCTGATTTTCAGCTTCCCTGACTTGAGCGAATCGGCGAACCGATTTCGCTCATTTTTTTTGCAATCCTTGGTGAGTGCTCTTGCCGAACCGCTCGATTCGGCTCTTGGTTTCCTCTACATTCCAGCCTCACTTTGGTTCTAAAACACGAAGGTTTGTCTTCACCGACTGAACCCGGAGGAGAGGAAAATGGTACCGCAAAAGCAGGTCGATTTCAGTGAACCGAAACCTATTTTGTGGAATGAGTGTCCTAATCCAGAATTATCGAGAATCGAAATACTTGGATGCAGAAGGCGAATGGACAAACGACATCAATTGCGCGTTTGAATTCTGTAGCAGCGTCGCAGCGACCGCGGTTTTAGACGAATTGGAATTGAGAGATACCCTCATTGTTTTTGAACAAGACTTCGAAAAGGCGGACACCGCAGAAAAATCGGGCGGCTGGGGTTGAAAGGCGGCTTCAAAAGCAATGCATCGGCAATGTCGCTTGAACCGGAACGGCGGACGAGAGAATGATCATAAAAAACTGGTGCCAGCGACTGGAATCGAACCAGTGACCTCGGGCTTATGAGTCCCACGCTCTAACCAACTGAGCTACGCTGGCAAACACCAATGAAACCGCGCAATTCCGCATGAACATTGGACAAAATCGACTTTCCACTGCTTAGAGACTTGCATCTTGCTTCCCATTGATTCCTGACAAATCTGTCAAATTCTATCTAATTTTGGCAAATGTTTGGCAAATCCCAGAACCAAGGACGCAGAACTTATATTTCGTGCCGTCCCTAAGCAATCGTTTTCGCACTGGTGTCAACGCCCCTCTACCCTTCCCAAATAGCAATGAGCCGAAAATCGGCTAGGAGAATCGCGGATCAGAACCGTCCTACCCGCGAGCGATAATAGCCTCATTTACCGCGTTCACTGCACGAGCGATGAACTGCCAATTTTTGCTGTAATATGCTGCTACTTCACCGCCAGCCGTCGTGATCAAAATTGAAAAAGTCGGCTTTTGTAAGACAAGAAAGACAATGGCCGGAACAACGAGGAACGCTCCAAGAACGACTGAGCCAAGCATCACGAAAAGCCCCAGAATCAGCAAGAAAATCAGTCCGCCTCGGCTTGGCAGCGTTTTAACGCCTTTGACCGAAGTTATTCCAGACATGGCAAAGGTTTGTGAAAGCGCGACGAATCGGGTCTTTGTGATTAATATCCCGCCTTCTCGCATAAACTCAACATCCACTGCCATTGGGATAAGTGGTGGAGGAACGCATACGGTCGTTTGGTAAGTCGAAACCAATTGTGTTTCTTCACTTCTAGGAAGGGCAATAAATTCCTTTGAGCATGTCGGACAAGCCACCGGCCTGTTGTAAAGCTCAGACGGAACTTCTACTGTCTGGGCGCAATATTCGCAAGTTGATCTGAAATAATTTCCCTCGGCGTCAACCATATCCAAATGTGAGTTTGTAAAGCGATTGCAAACCCGATTTTAATTTTTGTCGAGAATCTTTATCTCAAGTTTTAAGCGCGCAAACGATTTCCGTTGCCCGGGTCCGTCAATCGTAGGCTGCGCAAATTTGAAACTTTAATTTACAGCCCTGTCGTATTTACGCATTTTTGCGAGAGTTTCTCGAAAATTTACCGGAAGGATTTTCCCACCGGCGAGGGATTTCCAAAGACGCGGAGGTCTATGTCCGAGAGACAAACTAATCATTTCTGGATACGCATTTTTTATACAATCAGCTCTTTCCTGAGGTGTTCCATGATTCAACGCACATAGTATGAAAACATGAGATTTGGAGTGTCTAAAAGCCTCTAAGAAAAAAGCGCTTTTTTCAGTGGCACTATCACCAGTAACCATCAGCCAGCCCAATCTGCCAATTTCTTTAACCCAAACGTGGTCGGCTGTTTGTCGGTCGGTGAAATAGTCGTCGTGAAGAACGACTTTGAAATTGGCGGAGAAAAATATCGACCTGAATGCAAGACCACCCGAATTGCGGTCAATAAATACCGTTTTACGCGGCAAGCCTGTCATGCCAACGAATAGCCCCCTCTACTTCATCCTTGGTTGCTGCATAATCAGCTGCAATATCGGTTATTTTCTCACCACGGAAAAATCTCTGATGTATAACGTCCGCGCCAACACTTAATCGGGCAATGCAAATACGGCCAAAGTTTCGCTCTGGCGTTACTACAAATTCTTTTTGTTCTTCATCGCCCAATTTTGGGTAAAATTCAGAGGCATAACCGTCTGAACCGTAATTCAGTTGACCAAGGCCACTTGCAATAATATCTCGATCTACGGTTTGGCCGCGTTCGGAAAGCGAAACTAGTCGGTCATTTATTTTTAAAAAAACGTGCTTTGCATTCAAATAAATATCTTTGTGCGCTAAATAAATTAAGCTGCCCTTAATTTTGGAAAGCTCCTCCGCTGCTGCTCGAATATTGCGAATGGGAATATTGTATTTCTTGCGGATTAAAAAAAAGACATGTGCTTCAACAAGGTCTATGAAAGAAATTGGCGCACCGGGCCGCGACGAAGTCGAAAGAATCGGAATAGTCCTCTCTGTTTTACCTTCAGTCGAATAGCTTTTGCCTCTGAACCAAGCGTGAAACGTGCTTGGTTGAGCCCCAATCAAGCGTGCCGCCGCAGCCAGCGGATACGCCGGAAGCAATTTAAGATGGTCGGGGGCAGGCGTCATTTTAATAACATTTTACAATGAATTTTGAGGTTTAAAAGCAAAATTCTTGATGCGCCAGCCGGTCAAGCACACCCGAAAGCCCGACTGGCGCAATCACCCCGGTGCCGGGGTAAGGTTTATTTGAATTTTTCCAGCAATTCTTTGAAGTCTTTCTTGTGTTGGAAAATTCCTTGCAACCGGAAAAGCAATTCCGTCGCGAGATTTAACGCGTCGACGTCGGAATCGTCAGCCGCTGGCGCAACCACGGGGCTTTGATCTGGAAAGATTTGTGGCCACGGCTCAGGCGTGGGAAGAATTTCGTCCACTAAGCCAACGGCGAGCGCTTGTTGCGAATCGAACCAATGATCTCCGCTGTCATCGGCCAACCAAATTTCAACAAGATCGCCAGGGCTGCGATGAAACAAGTTTTTCAATTGTTCGCGTCTCGCGGCAACCATGTCGCTTGCTTTCCGCAATTCGCTTGCCGTTCCAAACAAAGCCGCTCTCGGGGCGTGAATCATAATTTTTGCATTCGCATAAATCTTTCGCACGTCGGCGCATTGCAGAATCACCGCTGCGGCAGAGCAGGCTTTTTCGTGGACGGTGGCCACGACCTTTTTCCCCTTGAGCGCCTCGGCAAATCGGAGCGCGGTTAGGCTACAACCGCCGTTTGAGCGGATCGAAAGCTCAACGCGCTCGGCTTTTTCAATCGCGGCGAACTGCGGTTTGAAATCCGAAAATCCCATTTCACCATAAATCGAAACAAACGCGAATTTTTCATTTCTGAATACTGGCGAGACTGGAAAATCAGTGTCGCTCAATCCGGTTTGCGAATAGGCGGGTTTGCGCGGAAGGGCGTCAAACAAATCGAGAAGCATTTTGTTTTTTTCCAGACCGTCCAGCAGTGCGAAAAGGCGGTTGCCATCGCTGGAATTCAGTGTCGAGAGTTTTTGGAACATCAATGAGCGGCGAAGCAAATTGCCGCATTCGCCGTCAGATTGCCTCGCCAGCCCAAAGATAAAGCCGCTCAGAGCCTCCATTGCTTTTTTCCGTGACAGACTCACAGGTTGAGGAAATCTAAAATTGCTTGAGGATCAAAAGCCCACTGGCCACGGCTCGGCAGTTTTATGCGTGCCCAATTTCCAACGGAACGGATCGACTTAACTACGTCGCTGACTTGATACTGAATCCCAAATTCAGCGAATCTTTCCTGTTCCTCTGATTGAACCGATTCGGCGAGCGCGTCGGCATGCTGGATGAATCGAGCCACCGGGGTTTTCAGCGACAAGAGCAATTTTTCACATGCAATATCTCCGGCTCGTTTGGCGATTTCCATCTTTTGGACGAAGTCCGATTCAAAATCCGCCTTGGTCCACCCGTCAGATTTGTCGATTTTTTCCCCGTTCGCCAACTTGGTCGCTAGCTCCTCGCAATGCGCGAGCCATGCCTTTTTTGCCGCCGTATCGGTGTGGGCCATGACTGCGGCTTTACAGTTTGCCAGCCCCGGAAGGCAGGCATTAATCGCGTCCTTGTCCTTTCCAGAAACTTTCGGCCCAAGAATGGCAACGCGCTTGACGGTCGCGGGGGGGACTTGAATCTTTTCATTTTTGTGGATCAACTCACGATTCAGAATTTGGAGAAAATCCTCAGCGGCTATTTTGTCGGCTGGCGATTCCACGTTATGGCCCTGCGATAACTCGCGAGCGGCATTGGTCAATGATTTTACAATATTCATAATTTTAAATTTTGTCCTACACTAAGGGAGAGCAGTTTAGTTTTTGAGTTGATGGAAATTGATTTTACCTATGATAAATGCGCCTCAGGTCGTTTAATAGTTGAGAGATGCGTCCCGGTGAGACTTCCATCTTTTCGGCAAACTCGGCCTGTTTCATTCCAGGGAAACAACCGGATAAAAAGGCGATGGTCGCCAACTTGCGACCAAACCGCTCCACGTCGAACTTGCCCTCGGTCGCGTAGCACAGGAACCGCTTTAGCGCGTCGCCCCTGTTGTCCTCAGCGGATTCGGATTTTTCCTGATCCCAATCGACCCGCACGCGCTCGCCGTGGTCGTTGAAGCCATCGGAGCCTACCAAGTAGGACTGGCTTTTATGTTGGATGTTGGACTCGCTCACTGCTCAGTGACCGTCTGAAAATTGAGAACGGGTGGATTGGTGTGGGAAGTGGACTGGCTTGGTTGGCGGAAAAACTAAGAAAAGTGCAATGATGCGTTGACATTTGGGTTGGCTGAATCGGTTCAATTTTAA
>JBDSIW010000545.1:0-4514 GCA_039917795.1 Verrucomicrobiota bacterium
AGCATTGTCAAAGGCGACAACAGCCTGGAGGCGGGCATCCCGGAATCGTTCAACGTTCTTGTAAAGGAAATGCAATCGCTCGGAATGGATGTGAAGGTTGGCTATTCGAACCCGGTCGATCAGGCCACGGCGGATCAACCGGAGATGCTGGCGAATTTGAAATAATGAGTTTCTTTTGCGACTGCCGAGGGTCGTCGCACTCTGGAACTTCGCGCAAAATGCGGCGGCCTTGATCCGCCGCCACCAAGAAAAAATTATATGACGAACACGAAAGAATCTGCCCGCGAGTTACTCGGCCTGGAAAAAGTTAATCAGGTCGATTACGTCGCCATTCAGGTCGCATCGCCGGAGAATATCCGCGCTTGGTCGAAGGGTGAAGTGAAGAACCCCGAGACAATCAATTATCGCACGTTCAAGCCTGAAAAAGGCGGTTTGTTCTGCGAACGAATTTTTGGACCGGTGAAAGATTGGGAATGTTCCTGCGGAAAGTACAAGCGCATCAAACATCGCGGCGTCGTCTGCGATCGTTGTGGCGTGGAAGTCACGCTGGCTCGCGTTCGTCGCGAACGCATGGGGCATATTGAATTGTCGGTGCCAGTTTCGCATATTTGGTTTTTCAAATGCATGCCGTCTCGCCTCGGGTTGGTGCTCGATGTGACCGCACGGAATCTTGAACGCGTCATTTATTACGAAGATTATTTGGTGATCGACCCGAAATCGACACCGTTGAAATTGCATCAGCTTTTGAGCGAGCACGAATATCGCGAAGCGCAGGAAACTTACGGCGCGGAAGCGTTCATCGCGAAAATGGGCGCGGAAGCCGTTCGCGAAGCCTTGGCTAACGTGAATTTGCCCAAGGGCGTTGACGCGTTGAACATCGCGATGACGGAAACGAAGAGCAAACAGATCCGTAAGAAAATTGCGAAACGGATCAAATTGCTTTCTGCATTTCACACCTCGAAGACGCGTCCGGAATGGATGATTCTCACAGTGTTGCCGGTAATTCCGCCGGACTTGCGTCCGCTCGTCCCGCTGGAAGGCGGAAGGTTCGCGACCTCCGATCTCAACGATCTTTATCGCCGCGTCATCAACCGCAACAATCGTTTGAAAAACTTGCTTCAGCTCAAAACGCCTGAAGTCATTATCCGCAACGAGAAACGCATGTTGCAGGAAGCCGTCGATGCGTTGTTTGACAATGGCCGTCACGGTCGAGCCGTTACCGGTGCTGGAAATCGCGCGCTGAAATCTTTGAGCGACATGCTTAAAGGCAAAAGCGGACGCTTTCGCCAAAACCTACTCGGTAAACGCGTCGATTACTCCGGCCGTTCCGTCATCGTGATCGGGCCGGAATTGAAACTTCACCAATGCGGATTGCCCAAGAAAATGGCTCTCGTTTTGTTCGAGCCTTTCATCATTCGCCGCCTGAAAGAACTCGGGTACGTTCACACCGTTCGTTCGGCGAAGAAAATGATCGAGCGTCAATCGCCGGAAGTCTGGGATATCCTCGAAGAAGTTACCAAAGGTCACCCGGTGTTGCTGAATCGCGCGCCCACGTTGCATCGTTTGTCGATCCAGGCTTTCGAGCCGATTTTGATCGAAGGCGAGGCGATCCGGATTCATCCGCTGGTTTGCACCGCTTACAACGCGGACTTCGATGGCGACCAAATGGCTGTTCACGTGCCGCTCTCGGTCGAGGCGCAACTCGAAGCGCGTTTGCTTATGCTCGCGCCGAACAACATCTTCAGTCCATCGAGCGGAAAGCCGATCATGACGCCGACGCAGGACATCACGCTCGGCTGTTATTATTTGACGGCCGAACCGCGCAAGCCGATTTCGAAGAATGGCCGGTTAAAATTATTCGGCAGCAAGAGCGAAGTGAACTTTGCCTATGCCGATGGAGCCATTGGAATTCACGAGCGCATTCGTATCGCGAATCCGGATCACGGCAAGAAAACCGAGTATGGCGATGCGGATAAGAAAGTTATCGAGACCACGGTTGGCCGTGTTTTCTTCAGTGAAATCTGGCCGGAAGAAATAGGCTTCCCAAACAAGGTCGTCACCAAAACCGCCCTCGGCGATTTAATTTGGAAATGCTACAAAATTTGCGGGCAGGACAAAACGGTTGTCACGCTCGACAAATTGAAAGATGCCGGCTTCCGTGAGGCGACTCGTGCCGGCGTGTCCGTCGGAATCGACGACATGATTATCCCGAAAGAAAAGGGACAGGAAATCGAGAGTGCGCAAAAATTGATTGCAGACGTGGAAAAAAGTTATCGCAAAGGTGTCATTACGCCGGGCGAACGTTACAACAAGATCATCGACATCTGGACGCATTGCACCGACCAGATCGCAAACGTCATGTTGAAGACGCTCGACTTCAACCAGGGCAAAGCGGAATTCAATCCCGTCTCCTTGATGGTCGATTCCGGCGCTCGTGGTAATCGTCAACAAGTTCGTCAGCTCGCTGGCGTGCGTGGTTTGATGGCGAAACCTAGCGGTGACATTATTGAAAAGCCGATTCTCTCAAACTTCCGCGAAGGATTGACCGTGTTGGAATATTTCATCTCGACGCACGGCGCGCGAAAGGGTCTGGCGGATACGGCACTGAAGACGGCCGACTCCGGTTACATGACGCGCAAGCTGGTGGATGTGTCGCAGGACGTGATTATTCGCGAACTCGATTGCGGAACGACCAACGGAATCCTGGTGCAGGCCATTTACGAGGGTGAAGACGAAGTCGTGAAATTGAGCGAACGTCTCGTGGGACGTTTTTCTTGCGACGCGATTGTTGATCCGAGCGACTTGAAAAAAGTTCTCATCAAAGCCAATGAGGAAATTGACGAAATCAAAGCGAAACTCGTTGATCAAACTGGCATTGAGAAAATCAAGATTCGTTCCGTGCTGACGTGCGAAAGTAAGCAGGGCATTTGCATGAAATGTTACGGACGCAATCTCGCCAACGGCGGACTCGTGAAGCTCGGCGAAGCGGTGGGAATCATCGCGGCACAGTCCATCGGCGAACCGGGAACGCAGTTGACGATGCGCACATTCCATATCGGTGGAACGGCGGCCGCTGTCTTCAAACAGCCGCAGATCAAATCCAAGGTGGAAGGAACTCTTCGTTACAACGATCTGCGCTTGGTCCAACTCGAAGACGGCAACAACATTGTTTTGAACAAGAATGGCTCGATCTCGATCCTCGCCGACGACGGTCGCGAACTCGAAGCGCACAACCTTGTCATTGGTTCCGTCATCTCGGTGAAGAACGGTGGCAAGGTCAAAAAGGGTGAAGCGTTCGTCCAGTGGGATCCATATAACGTCCCGATTTTGTCGGAGAAAGCCGGCAAAATTAAATTCCACGACATCATCGAGGGCGTGACGATGAAACAGGAAATGGACGAGACGACCGGCCAGGAAGCGATGGTCATCATTGAGCACAAGGAAGATTTGCATCCGCAGATCGTGATCCTGAGTGAGAAAAATGAACCGCTCGCCAATTATCCAATTCCATCCGGCGCCCACGTTGTGTTGAAAGAAGGCGAACGCATTGTCGCGGGAACTCTAATGGCGAAAACGCCGCGCAAGACTTCCAAGACGAAGGACATCACCGGCGGTCTCCCGCGTGTGGCTGAGTTATTTGAAGCGCGTCGCCCGAAAGAAGCTGCTGAGATTTCAAAAATCGACGGCATTGTGGATTTCGGCGCGAGTGTCCGCGGCAAGCGCTGCATCGTGATCAAGGACCAGCAGACCGCGGTCGAGGAAGAACATCTGATCCCGATTGGCCGGCACGTCATTGTGTTCAAAGGCGACTTTGTGAAGAAGGGCCAGCAATTGACCGAAGGGCCGATTGACCCGCACGAAATTCTGGAGATTTCCGGGCCCCAGGAATTGCAGGAACATTTGGTAAACGAAGTGCAGGAAGTTTATCGGTTGCAGGGCGTGACGATTAACGACAAGCATATTGAAATCATCGTCCGCCAGATGTTGCGGAAAATCCGCATCACTGAACCCGGCGATACGCAGTTCCTGTGGGGCGAACAGATCGACAAGATCGAGTTCGACAACGAAAATCAGCGCGTTGAAAAAATGGGTGGCAAACCCGCGGAAGCGCAACCGGTGTTGCTCGGCATCACGAAGGCTTCGTTGGAAACAGAAAGCTTCTTGAGCGCTGCTTCCTTCCAGGACACGACGCGCGTGTTGACAGATGCCGCGACGACATCCCGCGTGGATTACCTCCGGGGCTTCAAGGAAAACGTGATCATGGGTCACATCATTCCCGCCGGCACGGGCTACAGCTATCATCGCAAGATCGAGCTGAAACCACTGGTGGAACCGATTCCGTTTGAAGAGCCAAACGCGCTGCTTGAAGAGCCGTTGGCGAGTTAATATCCAAAAAATATTTAAAAACAAATAACTAGTTGCAAGGGTTAATTCCTTTGCTATATTCCGCGCTCCGTTTCCCCGGAGATGGTGCGCGGATAAAACGCCAAGCTGCAATGCCAACAATTAATCAA
>JBDSIW010000546.1:0-4251 GCA_039917795.1 Verrucomicrobiota bacterium
TTCGGCCACGATCTGGCGGACCATCCGCCGGTGGTGATGAAGCAGTTGGGGGCGATGCGGAGTTATGACGCCACACCACAGCTGGGAAGTTTGGTGGGTATTCCAACATTGGTCGTCGCGGCAAGGCAGGATCGCATCGCGAAGTTGGAAGTTGGAAAAGCTTTGGCGGCGGGAATTCCGGGCGCTCGCTTCGTCGAGTTTCCCGATGCGGCTCACGGCGTCGGTATCCAGTGCGCTGACGAAGTGAACGCACTGTTGCACCAGCACATTTCTCAGGGCGCTAGCGCACGATCCCTTTTGATGCGGTGATAGACTTCCAGAATGCGTTGCACCGCTTTCGAATTCTTTACCTGTGATGCCGCGAGGTATCTTCGAACCACTGCAGACCCGCACGGGAAAATTTCCAGTCCTGCAATGAATCCAAGGCGGCGAATTGGTAACAGGCTACAATCAGCCAGAACACAAACAGGAAACTGCCTTTGGAACATTTGTGCCGCAATCGGCGTTGGGCCAGAAATGCTCCCGGCCAGAGCCGCCCAATAATTCGAGCAGATGCAACTGCGCCTCGGAAACCCGCCACGCGCCTTGTTCAGCGCGCCGTTTGTCCACGGCATAAACCCAAAACGTGATGCTGCTCAGGAGCAGTGCATAAACTCCGGGCCAATGATAAGCTGTGCCCAAACGCCACACGGCAAAGGTCGGCAATGCCAGCAAACAGGCCAACACGAAGAAGTTCACTTTAACAAATCTCCTTTGAATGCGCGGTCTGAAATAGCGGGAAGCATGGCGGACAACTCGGCGCGGATCTCGGCTTGCAGGCGCTTCAGCGCGTCGATCATGTTCAAGACGGCAGTCATAATATGTGTTCTGTGCGAATCCCTGAATGAATTCATTTCTGTTCTTTGCGGTATCCCAATACGACAGATTGAGCTCCTTTCACCACCTTCAACTCCTCTTCATCCAGCTGATCCATGAGCCGCTTCGTCCGCAGATCGAAAGAGCGGCGTGGTTGTTCATCGCGCTGCGTGCGTTGTCCGCCATTATGAAAGCACCAACCAGCCGCGCCGCCCCTCAATGCTCCCCGCAAATCCGTCAGGAAATCTGCCGCCGTCGGTTCCCAGGAGGTGTACCCGCGTCGGAAAGGTTCCTGGTAATGGACAGGGACGATACGGCCGGCCTTCTGCATCAATCGCAATGTCTCGCGCGTCTGCGTTTCGGTTTCGCCGGGAGACTCGCGATGACGCGGCCGATGCGGGCAGAGGAAATCGATCCCAGCCACGTCCAGGACCTCGCTAACATCGTTCAGACTCAAGTCATGGCCGCCGGATGAGGCCGTCACGAGCCGGTGCGGATCAAGACTGCGCACCTTGTCGCGGAGAACCTTCAACTCAGCGACGCTGACGTAACGGGCATCCCGCACGTCGCGTTCATTGCCGAGATCCAGATACCAGTTCCGGTAAGGTTTCAACGCCCGGACGAGCGTCTCCACCGCCGTCAAATGCGACTGCAAATCGGGCAACTCCTTCCCGCGATTCAGGGTGACATCCACAACCATCCCGAGACGATCGACCTCCGCCACCATCCATTTGAGCCGGCTCAAAAACGGTTCTCGCGCCAATCCTTCCTTCGTCACGGCGGAGATGTTGGTTTCAAAACCGTTCCATGTCGCCCAGACTCGTAACCAGTTGAATTCCGCAGCCCGAAAATCTATCAAATCCTGGCGCACAAAATCCTCTGGTGCGCCCAGACCGGCGTAATAACTGAACCCGAGAAGAAAGGTATTCGAGCCGTTCAGCGTCCACTGAGCATCGTTGACACCGATCGCCGTGCCGCCTTTAGCGACCGCCTCTACGGTAAATCCCTTTTGCCCCAACGCGGCGAAACTCAACGTGAGAACAGCCGCGAGGCACCATGAGATACGACTCATCGCCTTCGTGTTTGAAACAGGAAGTCTGTTATCAGATTTCATCATCAGAATTCTCCTTTGAGCCGAGCGCGTTGGGAACGCGAGAGACGAGTTTTGCGAAGCAAAAAGGCGGAGCCCGAACGAGCGGGAAGCCAGCAAGTCCATGCGCGATCCAGAATTGCCGGAAGGAAGGCGTCGAGTCCGGCAGCGGTCTCTGCTTGCCCGACGATGCGGGAAATAGGCAATCTGGATAAATTGGTTGATGAATTAGCAAAGGGGAAGGCCATGGACAAGATTTTGAGAGCCTAACCAATGCGCCGAGCAGCTTTGCGAATGGGCTGAAAACGAATTGGCTGAATCCAAAAACCCCACCGCCGAAAAACTGAAACGGGAACTCCCGCCGAATTCAACTGGCGAAGATTTTATCCATGCGCGCCGAAAGGTCTTTCAGGCCCTCGAGGGTTTTTCCGCCACCTTGCTCCGCGATTCCCCAGCCGTCATAGCCGATTTGTCGCAGCGCCTTCATGACTGCGGGCCAGTCGTTATCGCCCTCGAGAAACGGCACATCGAAACCTTTCCACAAACCGTCGCTCTCCATTTTCTTGCGGCTGAATTCCTTGATGTGCAATTTTTGGATGCGTTTGCCGAGTGTAACAATCCATTGCTCGGGCCAGCCGTAACGAAGAACGTTCCCCACGTCAAAGTGCGCACCGACAAAGGGACTTTGCAATTCGTCGATATAACGCGCCGTTTCCAGCGGACTGACCAGAAAATTATTCCAGACATTTTCGATGGCGATTTTCACGCCCAGCTCCTCCGCCAGTGGAATGGCCTTGCGCAACTCCGTTTGCGAGCGCGTATAGGCGTCAGCGTAGGAAATTTCCTTGTTAACCACCGCGCAAACAAACAGGACCGAACTCGCCCCGTATTTTTTGGCGTCCTGCAACGTTTGTTTGAGCCCGGCCAATCCGCGCTCGCGCTCGGCGGGATCGGGTGAGGCGAGATTTTCCTTCCAATGCGTCGAGCAGCACACACTGGGAATTTGCAGGCCCGCCTCGTCGCGCGCTTTTAAAACTTCGTCCGCATCCATGTGGCTCATCGCCTCGACTCCTGCGAAACCCGCCTCCTTGATCGCTTTGAATTTCTCCAACGTGGAACCGGGCAACCCGACCGTGGCGAACATGATGCCCTTTTTCAGCCCTCGCTTTGAAACGGCCGGCTCTTCGGCAAATGCCGTCGGCGAAAGCGCGGCCAATGCCAGTGCGCCGCCGCTGACTTTCAAAAATTCTCTGCGATTGTGATTCGTGGTCATAAGAAATTACGTCAAAAAAGGAGCGGCGGTTTCTCGCCGCCATCGAATTGTGTTTTCTCTAAACGAATTTAGACCTGCCCGGCATGGCCAGCGGCGGGACCGCCGGCGCTTTGTCCCAGACGATATCCGCCTCGTCTGGCACGAGTTTTTCCTGCGAGTGAATCGCTTCCTCCCAGGTCACTTCCTGGCCGGAGTACCCCGCCATCCGGCCCATCACGCCCATCATGGAACTATTGGCGAGCCATTCTCCGTCATTCCGCGGTTTGCCCGCTCGAATCGATGCAAATAATTCCTCGTGCTCGACGCGATACATGTTGGGCGTGGGGCCGTCGTACTTCCAAGTCTGTTCGCCCTTCGGTCCGACGATGTATGGGTTGCCCCGGAAAAGCATGATGTGCGCGGTGCCCTTGGTTCCAAAAACGGTTTCTGTGTTGTCGCTCGCGCAACCGGCTTGCTGGCGGCAAAAGAGAAATCCCTTCGATCCATCGTCCCAATCATAAACGATCGAGAAATGATCGAAGATATGGCCCACCATATTCTCAGGCCGGATTTGGCGTCCGCCGTGCCCGACACATTTGGTCGGCATTCGGTTGCCCTTGGCCCAATTCATCAGGTCGATATTATGAATCGCCTGTTCGACAATGTGATCACCGGAGAGCCAAGTGAAATGCATCCAGCTGCGCAGTTGGGCTTCGAGCGGGCCGAATTTGGGATCGACAATCGGAGTGCGCGCTTCGCCGGTGTTGTAGGTACCGTAGATGGTTCGGATGTCGCCAATGTCGCCGCCCAGAATTTTTTCGTAAGCCGCCCGTTGCGCAAGGTGCGAGCGCCAGCAGAACCCGGCGGTCAGTGCCAGGTTTTTCTTTTTTGATTCAGCGACCGTCTCCATGACGGAGCGATAGCCAAAAGCGTCCGTGCAGATTGGTTTTTCACAAAAAATATGCTTATTTTTCTGGACCGCGTACTTGAGGTGAAAGGAACGAAAGCCGGGCGGCGACGCCAGCAACACCACATCGATTCCGCTATCGATGAC
>JBDSIW010000547.1:0-2518 GCA_039917795.1 Verrucomicrobiota bacterium
CGTTTCGCAGTGCGATGAGCCGAGCGAACTCGTCACGCCAACCGGCGCTGCTTTGCTGGCCGAGTTGGTCGAAAATTTCGGCCCGATGGAAAACCTGGTCGCCACGCGCATTGGATTTGGCCTCGGCACGCGAGAAAACAAAACCCGGCCAAACGTGGTGCGGGCCATCCTCGGAGAGAGCAGCGAACTCACTCCCAGCGGCAACGATTGGGAGACTGACAACATTTGCGTTTTGGAAACCAATCTCGATGACGTCCAAGGCGAAATCCTCGGGCATTTTGTGGAACAGAGCTTCGCCAGCGGCGCGCTCGATGTTTTTCATACCCCGATACAAATGAAAAAAAATCGTCCCGGAATTTTACTCACGGTGCTGTGCGCGGTGGTGGACGCGGACCACTTCAGTGAAATAATTTTGCGCGAAACCAGCGCCTTTGGGGTGCGCCGTTCTTTTCTGGAACGAAGAAAATTACAACGAAGCTTTCAGACGGTTAAAACCCAATTTGGCGACGTGGTCGTGAAGCTCGGCAAACTGAACGGAAAAATCATTCAGGCGGCGCCGGAGTTTGAAGTGTGCAGGAAACTGGCGGTGGAGAAGGGAGTTCCGCTGGCCGAAATCTTTGCTGCGGCCACTGGTTCCTTCCTCAAGAGTTGAGGCCCAAACTTTGGAAAAGCGGAGGCGGGCAGGCGATTGCCCGCGCCCTCGGCCAATTGGCTTTTAGCGTGTCTGGAAATTGTAGCCGCCGACGTGAGGAGGCGGAGTCCGCGAACGCTTTTTCTGGCGAATTCCCGCTTCCTCACGTCGGCGGCTGAAGAGCAGAGGAATTCTCAGGTACGCTCTTAAAGTTTTTTTAGCTCGATGTGGCGGAACTGCACGGGATCGCTGTGTCCGGCAAAACCGAAATATCCAGAAGTGCGGTCCTTACCCGGGTGGGCCGAGCCCGCCATCGTCTCCGTCACTTTGCTCAAATCGGTGTCGAGGATTTTGGTTCCGTTCAATTCGACCTGGATGGTTGAACCTTTGATCGTGGCTTCTTCGTAATTCCATTCGCCAGTCGGTCGAAGGTAGCCGCGTTGTGATGCCGCCATCCCGTAGGCCGAGCCGTGATATTGCCGGGGATCAAGTTCCTTGTATTGCGCGGCGTCGTTGTCGAGCACCTGCAATTCGCACATCGCGTCATAGGCCGCGTCTCCTTTTCCAGGATAGCGAATGGCCAATCCGTTGTTTCCGCCCGGGGGCAATTTGAATTCGAGCCGTGCCACAAAATCGCCATACTCGTCCTTCGTGAAAAGGTTTCCGCCCTGGCCCGGTTTGCAAAGGATGGCTCCGTCCTTTACTTCGTAGCTCTCCACGTTTCCTGTCCAGCCGGAGAGATCCTTGCCATTGAAGACGGATTGAAAACCACCAGAGCCGTGCGCGCGCAGAAGTTTGTTCGCCTCGTCCGCGGGAATTTCGCGCAGGAAAATATTACGCCAGCGGATTTCTCCGCCGTGGGTTTGCAATTCGATCGGGCCCTTCGCCGGGACGGCCGTTTTGCGGTCGTAATAGTTTTCCATGAGCGCGTGATCCACCACCAATTTGCCGTTGAGCCAGACGCTCACGCGCGAGCCGACCATGATGATTCGAAACGTATTCCATTCCCCAAACGGTTTGTCCGCCAGCACCAGGGGATCTTTCCCGGGCGCGCCCTCGCTGTTGTTCCAAAGCCCCCCGCTGCCTTTGTCGGCGCCCAGTTTGAACTTCTCCTGTTCAGTGAAATCCCAAATCTGCACCTGCGGGACGCCCCGTAAATAAATCCCCGAATCCGCCTTCGGCACCGTTTTGTATTCCACGAGCAACTCGAAATCGCCGTAATCCTTTTCCGTGGTCGCGTATTTGCCAAAGCCGTCGTTCACAAACTCATCGCCTTCCGCGCGCCAATGCTTGGCCATGTCCGCGTCCCACTCGGCCTTCTTCGCGGCTCGTTCGGCTTCGGGCATCGCGAGCCATTTGCGGTGGTCAAATGTATCTCCGCCCCGCCAGCCGTTCAGATCCTTGCCGTTAAAGAGAGCGGTGAATCCTTTCGGTGCTTTTTTCACCTGGGACTCAGCGGCGCTCGCGAAAAGCAGAAGTGGAACAGCGGCCAGCCCGAGAGCGCGGCGAAAAGAATTGATCGATGGTAAATAATTCATACGGACGCCTAAGTAATCATTTCCCGCCGCGTGGTCAATAACATCGGTTCGCCTCGTTGCCAGTTCGTCCTGCAACCTTGACACCAGCGCGCGTTCTTTGGGTAATGAACCAACCGGAGAAATGAAACCAAAGCGTGTCCACATCATTGTTCTTTGCCTGCAACTCTCTTTCGTGTCCGCACTGCTGGCGCGTAACACAGGCTTTCGCTTCGCCACATTTTCCGCCGTCGTCACGCCTCCAGTGGGGCATCCGTTGATGGGAGGAGGGATCAAGCCTGCCGGGAAAGTTGTCGATCCGCTTTTCGCCAAAGGCTGGGTGCTGACCAGCCAGTTGGAAAAACCGATTGTC
>JBDSIW010000548.1:0-4209 GCA_039917795.1 Verrucomicrobiota bacterium
GTCAAAGCGTGAAAACGCCGAATCTCTCAACTCTCAACTCCCCAACTCTCAACTTTCCCCCGACCGTGACGAGCACAGCTAAATTGATATCCTGACTTCGGGCATCGAACCGCTCTCCCGCCTTCCCAATCCTGCGATCAGTGGCAATGGAAGTTTGTAGCCCGTAACAGTGGCGCAACCGTCCCGGATTTTCACCGGGTTCCCTGGATTTGACCGTGATGGATGGCGAACCATCCTTTGAGTTTCAAAGAGCCCGGAAGTGTTACGGGGTGAAGGTGGATTCTGACAATACTTTTTTAAATTAATCTCCGAAATCAGCGCGCTTCCATTTGAAAAATCATCCGGAAAAATCACGCATGGAAGCTAATTCGCTTCCGCATGGGAAGCGGGCACGGTGGCAGTGTCCGAGAGGGCAGGGAGGTCGAGGAAGAAGCGGCTCCCATTTCCGATCGAGGATTCGATTCCGGTGTGCCCGCCCATGCGCTCGATTCCCTTGCGGACCAAGGCCAATCCAATTCCAGTGCCGGGATAGCTTTGGTGGGTATGCAAGCGCTCGAATAATCCGAAAATCCGTTCCTGATATTCCGGAGCAATGCCGATGCCATTGTCCTTGACGCAGATTCGAACGGAATCTCCGCGCGACTCCGTGGAAATCTCGATGCGAGGCGTCATTTCCGGCGCCACAAATTTCAGCCCGTTCGATATCAGGTTGAGCAAGACCCGGCTGAGCGTGGAAGGATTCGCCAGCACAGGATGGAGCGGAGAACGCACCACGCAATTCGCCTTTTTTTCGCGGATCTGGTCGGTGACCTGGAGCAATACTTCCGCGACAACGGCCTCGACGTTCACGGGAACCCTGGCCAGCGCAGTTCGTCCGAGCATGCTGTAATCGAGGAGATCGTTGATCAACTGGTCCATGTAGCGGGCCGAGTGGGTGATGCGGGCCGCGTAATCTTTGCCGCTCTCGCTGAGTTTTTCCTCCTCGATGAGCGCGTGGGCAAATCCCTGCATTGAGCGAATCGGCGCGCGCAGATCGTGCGAAATCGAATAACTGAACGCTTCCAACTCCTTGTTGATTTGCGTCAACTCGCCGACGCGCTCCTGGAGTTGGGTGTTGAGCGCGCCAATTTTTCCTTCAGCAACTTTCCGCGCGGTGATCTCGCGCGCGAAGATGTAAATCAACCGTTCCGAGACGAAAGGAGCCGCCGTCCAGCCCAGCCATTTGATCACGCCATTTTTACAACAATAACGGCCTTCAAAATAAGTGGATTCGCCGGACTTGAGCTGGTTCAACTGCTCTTGCATCGCCGGTTTATCGTCAGGATGGACAAATTCCAATCCGGGCCTGGATTTCAACTCGTCTTCGCTGAACCCGAGCGTTTTTTGCCACGATGGATTGAGCTGGAGCATGTAGCCTTCAAAATCCGCGATGGCCAGCAAATCGATTGAAAGATTGAAGAAACGATTTCGCTTCGTCTCCTGTTCGAGGCGGTCTTCGGCGTGGGAGAGTTGGCGCTGGTGCTCTGCTTCCTCCATTTCGCGGAAGCGCGCCGCCTGTTGCTTGATTTGCTCCGTCTTTTTGTAGAGCTCGACAAAGACGGAAACTTTGGCCTTCAGCACTTCGGGAATGATGGGGGTCATCATGTAATCCACCGCGCCAAGGGAATAACCCTTCGCGATGTGATTCTCCGAGTCGTTCAGCGACGTGACGAAGATGATCGGCGTGTGCTCGGAATTGAGGCGCTTGCGAATCATCGCCGCCGTCTCGAAGCCGTCCATTCCCGGCATCACAACGTCAAGGAGGATGACCGCAAAATCGTGGTCCAAGACCTTACGCAGTGCTTCCTTGCCTGATTTGGCGGTGACCACATTCTGATTCAGATCCGACAGAATGGCTTCCAACGCCATCAATTTGTCGGGACGGTCATCGACAATCAGAATGTTGATTTTGCGCTCGGCAAGCTCCGGGGCTCCATTCTTGGCTCCAGTTTGCTCAACCCGGTCCGCGACTTTTTGCGGCGGACGCTCGGATGCGGTTTTGATGTCTCTCATTTTGAGTTATCGATGCAACCAGAGGCGCAGGATGGCGCGGAGTTGTTCCGCATCAACCGGTTTAGACAGGTAATCCGATGCGCCGGCGGCGATGCATTTCTCGCGATCGCCTTTCATTGCCTTTGCAGTCACGGCGATGATCGGGAGATCTTCAAAGTCCGCAATCTCACGGATCGCCCGGGTCGTCTCGTAACCGTCCATTGTTGGGAGCATGATGTCCATCAGGACGATGTCGATGTTCTTGGCTTTGATCAGCATCTCGATGGCGTCCTTTCCATTTTCGGCGGAAATGACATTCATTTTGAAGCGTTCCAAAACACTCGTCATGGCGAAAATATTCCGGATGTCGTCGTCCACCAGCAACACATTTTTGTTTTCCAAAACACCGTGGTGCAGCGACTCCAGCATTTTGCGCTGCTTGTCGGGCAATCGCGAAGTGTTCCTATGGAGCAGGAGCGAGGTCTGGTCGAGCAGGCGTTCCGGTGAGAGGACATCTTTGATCAAGATCGATTCTGCCAGGCCTCGCAGCTTGACCTCCTCGTCTTTCAATAAGTCCTTCGCGGTGTAGATGATGATCGGCACCGAGCGCGAGGAGCCGGAACTTTTCTTGATTTCCTCGATCAATTCCACCCCGGACATATCCGGCAAACCCAGGTCGAGCACAATGCAGTCGTACTTCTGAACGTTCAACTCGTTGAGCGCGTCTTTTCCACTGGAAACGACTGTCGTCTTCACGTCGCCATTGCCGATCAAGGCAGTAATGCTAATCCGCTGCGCCTCATTGTCTTCAATGAGCAAAAGGTTTTTTACCGGTCGATCGAGGAATTCCTTCATTTCCACGAACGTGCGCTCCAACGTCTCCTTTTTGTCTGATTTCCGAGTGTAGGAGAGAGCCCCCTGCGTCAGATTCGGCTCAAGATCCTCGTCCACTGTGATAATGTGGACGGGAATATGGCGGGTGGCCAAATCCATTTTGAGCCGGTCCAGGATTCGCCAGCCGTCAAAATCAGGCAGATGAACATCCAGCGTGATGGCGTCGGGTTTAAGTTCGCGCGCCATTGCCAAAGCCACCGCCCCGCGCGAGGCGACCACGCCCTTGAAGCCCCGTTCATGCGCGGCATCGAGCAAGATGCGCGCGTAGTTCATGTCATCGTCCACGATGAGTACGAGCTTGTCGCCCGCCTCAACCTTGCCGCGATCATCATCGACCGACATTTCAATGGAACTCGGATTGACGGGAGTGATTTCGACCATGCCGAGATCCACAGTCGCGGGCTGGAGAGGACGGCTCGGTTCCTTGCGCGAAATGCGGGACGGAACGTGGGTTTGGGGCAGATATAACGTGAAGGTGCTGCCTTGCCCGACCGCGCTGGCGAGCCGGATTTCGCCACCCAGCAGACGCGCAATTTCCCGACTGATGGCCAGGCCGAGACCGGTTCCGCCGTATTTCCGGCTCGTTGAACCGTCGGCTTGTTGGAACGCCTCGAAGATAATCTGCTGTTTCTCCGGGGCAATCCCGATGCCGGTATCGCTGACCGAGAAGGCCACGACAGAACGAGCGTGATTGAGCACCTCGTGATCGGAACTCCAACCTGACGCCACCGTTTGAATGCTAAAGATGACCCGTCCGCGTTCCGTGAACTTGAAGGCGTTCGAGAGCAGATTGCGGATGACCTGTTCGAGGCGCTGCGAATCGGTGAAGATGTGTCGCGGCAAATCGGGATCGAGATCAATCTCGAATCCGACCCCTTTCGAATCCGCCACGTGTCGGAACGTGCGGTCCACGTAATCCTGCAGTTCGATGAAGCGCAGCTCGGAGATGTCCACCGTAACCGTGCCAGATTCGATCTTCGACAGATCGAGAATGTCGTTGATCAGGCTGAGCAAGTCGTTGCCCGACGCATGGATTGTCTTGGAAAACTCGACCTGCTTTGGCGTGAGGTTTCCTTCCGGGTTGAGGCCGAGTTGGTCTGCGAGAATGAGCAAGCTGTTGAGCGGCGTGCGCAATTCGTGCGACATGTTCGCGAGGAATTCCGATTTGTATTTCGAGGTGAGCGAAAGCTGTTTCGCTTTTTCTTCGAGCGCCTGGCGGGCTTGTTCGACTTCTGAATTCTTGCGTTCGACTTCCGAGTTTTGCTCGGCCAGCAGTTTCGCTTT
>JBDSIW010000549.1:0-3162 GCA_039917795.1 Verrucomicrobiota bacterium
CGGGTGTGCCGATGATACCGAGAAGAATCGTGAACGCGGCGAGAATCATTAGCGGCACGGTCATGACACGCGGGCTTTCGTGCGGAGCGCGGCTGTGTTGAAAACCAGGCGCAGCATCGTGGGAGGAACTTTGCGCGTCGGATGTTTCGTGGGCGCTGCGGCTGGTTTTCGACACAGCCGCGGTCCGTTGCTCTCCGAAGAAAACGTAGCAAACCTGGCGCGTCATATAGAACGCGGTGAGCAGTGCGCCGAAGGCTGCGAGATAAAACGGAATTTGCGAAACCGACCAATTGCGCGCGGCGAGGAGGATTTCGTCTTTGCTCCAGAAGCCGGAGAAAAATAGCGGCACTCCACTGAGCGCCATCATGCCGATGGCGTAAGTCGCGAATGTAACCGGCATGAATTTCTTCAAGCCACCCATGCGCCGGATGTCTTGTTCTTCGTGGCATCCGTGAATGACAGAGCCTGCGCCCATGAATAAAAGCGCTTTGAAAAAGGCATGGGTGATAAGGTGAAACATTCCAACCGCAACTCCCCCGACGCCGAGGCCAATCATCATAAAACCGAGTTGCGAAATAGTGGAGTAAGCGAGAATACGTTTGATATCGGTTTGTGCGACGGCGATGAGCGCGGCGAAAACGGAGGTGATTGCGCCGACCCATGTGACGACTTGGAGCGCGATTGCTACAGGAGGCACAGCACTGTCTCCCGCTAAACCTTGCCAGGTCAACTCGAACAATGGAAACGTTCGCGCAACCAGAAACACACCCGCCGCAACCATCGTCGCCGCGTGAATTAATGCGCTGACGGGCGTGGGGCCTTCCATCGCGTCGGGCAACCAGACGTGCAGCGGGAACTGGCCTGATTTTCCAATTGCGCTGCAGAAGATCAATAGTGCGATTGCCGTCGAAACCGCCATGCCTCCGAAGGCTGTTGCCAAAATCATTTTTGAGAGCGCGGTCGCTTCGAGGCAACCCTTGCCGTCGTCGTAAAAAAGGAGTGTGCCGGTTTGCGAATAAAGCCAAAGCATTCCGAGGAAAAATCCGATGTCGCCGATCCGCGTGGTGATGAAGGCTTTTTTCGCCGCGGCCGCCGCGCTCGGTTTGTGATACCAAAAACCGATCAGCAAATACGACGCGAGTCCGACCAATTCCCACGAGATGAAGAGCAGAAGAAGATTATTCGCGATAACGATGCCGAGCATGGCGGCGGCGAAGAGCGCGAGGAAACAAAAGAAGCGTGTGAAATTTTCGTCGTGCGCCATGTAGCCGATGCTGTAGATGAAAATCAAAAGCCCGACGAACGTTACCATCACGAGCACGATCGCGGTCAAGGGATCGAGAACCCAGCCGAGGCGCAACGAACTTTCGCCGAATTGCAGCCAGGTGAAGTTTTGGAATTGTCGAAAAACTTCACCGGGAGTCGGCGTGTGCAAAGTCGCGGCGAAGGCACCGCACGACAGAAGAAATGAAATCGCCAACGAACCAATCGCCAAGGAAGCTGCGGCCTTGCGTTGTGATTGTTTCAGCAACGCGCTCAGACCCGCTGCCACAAGCGGCAGCACCGGAATCAGCCAAAGATTTTTTGCAATCCAGGTCACTTTTTATTTTCTCCACTCGATTAGCTTGCGAACGATGGCAGCGTTTTCTTTGGTCGCCATAATTTTGTCGGGGTAAATCCATACGGTGAAATCCTCCGCATAATCAGGGATCTCCTGCTCCTCTGGACCTTCCCACAGGAGCGATTGACACCAAATGATCCAGTCGTTCCGGGTGCTGCAAAGAATTTCCTGCAAAGCCAACGCCACTTCACGGAAGGATTCGTAAGCCCGGAAACCGTAAATGATAACCCGTTCGGTTCGTTGGAAGCCGCTGGTGTACGGCAGGTGAAAGTCTTTTTCACCCTCGAACTTCACCGAGAGCGCATCAGCAATCCGCGCCAACAGCCAGTTGCGCTCGCTGTCGTCCAGCAATTTTTCGTTGCATTCACCTGGCAGAATTCCGAACGCAGCATTTGAGTCGTAGTAATCGAACGTCGCCTGGTCCACCACCTCGATGTCCAACGAAGGTCTGGAGCGTTTTTCACCCGTTTTGAATTCGATGTCCCACGAAGTCATGCCGTCGCGCAACACGCGAAGTTCCTCGGCATCCGCAGTGGATTCATCGTCAAGGCTGATCTTATGGAGCGCTGGCAATCCGTTTAGCGCCTTGAGGCCACTGACCTTCGGGCCATTGAGCGATAGGCTCCGCAACGCATTTAACCCACCCAACGGTTCGGCATCGATCGCCTTGGATGTTGAAATTGAGAAATGCGTCAACGCTTTAAGTCGGCGCAGCGCTTCCAGTGATGAGGCTTTCCCACCAGGCAGGCAAAGGTTCAGCAACGTGGGAAACCGTTCGAGCCCGGCCGTGTCTTTGACATGCCATGCTTGGAGCATCTTCAAGGATGGCATCTCGGGAAATCCGAGAAAGTGGTCGAAGGTGTCGTATTCGCAGCAATCAATGGTCAGCTTCTCAAGCTGCAACAATCGCTTGCATCGACGAAAGACAGTCACTTGGCGCGTAGAGATGGTCAATCGGCGAAGTTTGGGAAGCTTTTCTAAGACTTCAAAAGACTCAACTGGATTTCCGCCGAGCGACACGTCTTCAAGCGCGGTCAGGTTGGCGAGCGGCGACAGATCGCGAATGCGGTTGATGTAACAACTTAGACTCCGCAATTGCATCATGCCGGACAAGGGACTTAGGTCTTCGATCAGATTGTTTTGCAGGATCAAAGTTCGAAGATTAGTCATCCCAACTACGGGCGCGATGGTCGAAATCTTTTTATCCTCATCGTTGATAGTTTGCAGGCTGCACCAGTCCTTCTTGCACAAGAGATTCCAAACACCTTCCAACCATTCCGGAACAATCAAAACCCGGTAATTCTTTCGTTTCTTCTTAAGCCACTCCCAATCCCAATCTTCTACTATATCCCAACCGACCGAATCGATCATGCGGCAAACTGCGAAAGCCGTCTCCGAATCGAGATCAGGTTTTCGCGCGAACGAAAGAAATGATGGCTCGTCTATCTTCATCCTTTCAACGAATCCACTTTCTCCAAACTCGTCGTATTGTAATGACGATAAATTGCGATGATCAGCGCAAGTCCCACCGCAGCTTCGGC
>JBDSIW010000550.1:0-4447 GCA_039917795.1 Verrucomicrobiota bacterium
CAAGCCTTTGGTTTCTCGGTTTGAGCTACCTTGTTTCCCGCCGGAAAAATACGCTGACGGAAAAAACCCTTTTGCGCATCGAACATTTTTCAGGGATTGGCCTTATCGCGCTCGCCCTCATTCACGGAGCCCGGATCGTCTGGCAAATGACACACGGAAAAATATAGCCGGACCTCACCAGACCTGTTGAGGGCTGAGGGTTTAGTCCGCCTCGGTGAATCGTTGGCAGTAAGTGCGGACGAGCCTCGATGGCTGGTTTTTAATGCGAGCGAACATCTCCGCCTGCGCGGGATCAGAAGCCAATTCCTGCTCGGGCACGGTTGAAATAATGGCCGCCGCGAATTGAGAAGGCGCGGAGCGCATCTCCATTCGTTCATACGATTTTGGATAGAGAACCAGGAGCCCGACCACAACCGCCGCCATCTCCAGTCCTTTGACCCAACCGGGCACTTGCGGGCGAATGATCGCGCCAACCGCCTCGCCCAAAAAAGTCGTCAAACCGGCCGCATTCGGCGCATTGATGTTTGTGTCGGTTGGAGTCCAGCGAGGATGAATCCCAAAGTGGAAACCGGTTTCGTCCTGATAACCGGTCGGCGCCCGAAACCCCCCTTGTCGCCTGGAGGAAAAACCAAACCAGCTCTCGACTCAAGGATGATGTCTTTCGAGCTCGAGGCTCGCCCGAGTGGTTTCCGCCAACACAAGCAAGCGGAGAAATTCAGCCTCTTTTAGCGGGATGACAGAAAGACGGGAATTGCGAACGAGGAGGATCTCTCCAAGTTTCTGATCACCTTTGATCGTTTCGAGCGTCACTGGCTTTTTCAAATTTTTCACCGGAACCAAAGCAACGCTGGACCACTCACCTTCGGTCGCGGTGGGGTCGGGATAAAATTCTTTTTCCACCCGCGCAACTCCCACGATTTGTTTCTCGCTTACGCTGTGGTAAAACAAAACGAGCTCGCCCCGCTTCATCGTGCGGAGATTATTTCTTGCCTGAAAATTTCGCACACCCGTCCAGGCGGCCTTTCCTTCCTTCACGAAATCTGCCCATGAATAGGATTCGGGTTCGGATTTTACGAGCCAATAGCTTTTTGCCATGGAGAATTTCTAATCGGAAGTTGCCGGATCGAAAAGGGAATTGATCAACGCAATGGCTGCGGTTGCGCCCTCTCGGTTTCCACGTCCTCCCACTTTGCGCGGGAGAAGCATTTCCCGATTCAATCGAGCTAATTCCGCTTGCGGCTGGAACCTTTCTGCGACAAACAGTGCCGAGTGAATCACGAGAAACAATTCCGGATCGGCGTTCTTGGATCCGGCAAAGGCTCGAATTTTGTGGCGATTGCGGACGCCTGCGCGGCAGGAAACATCGCGGCGGAAATCGCCATCGTCGTCAGTGATGTAGCGGAGGCTGGGATTCTCGAGCGGGCGCGCGAGCGTGGATTTTGCGCTGAATTTATCGCGCCGGGAAAGTTTCGAACGAAGCTCGATGATGAGGCGGAGCGCGCTTTCATTGATACGCTGCAATCCGCGAAAGTTGACCTGATTGTGCTCGCCGGTTTCATGCGAATCCTGAAGGGAGAATTTCTTCGGGTCTTCGCCAATCGGGTCGTGAATATTCATCCCTCACTTCTGCCCGCGTTCCCCGGCTTGGAATCGTGGAAACAAGCGTTGGATTACGGCGTGAAATTCACCGGCTGCACCGTCCACTTCGTCGATCAAGGCGTGGACACCGGCCCGATCATCGCGCAACAAACCGTTCCTGTCCTCGAAGACGACACGGCTGAGAGATTGCACGAAAGAATCCAGCAGGCCGAATGGGAATTGTATCCTGATGCGGTTGGCGCGCTGGTCCGAAGCGAAGTTCAAGTGCGAGGCCGGCAGACGATTTGGCGGAAGTGACGACCGATTCTTAGGTCACAAAGAAAACAGTCGCTTTGCCGGGCCGCAAATGGCAAATCAATCCGGCGACTCGTGCGAACGGGTCCAAGAAAAAATTGATTCCCGCCCGCGCGCGAAAATATTTTCCAAAGTTTAGATAATGAATCACAAATTACGTTTTGGGTTGCCCAAAGGAAGTTTGCAGGACGCGACCATCGAAAAAATGGGCAAAGCTGGATTCAATATCCGGGTCAGCAGCCGTTCCTACATTCCTTACGTGGATGACGAGGAACTGGAAATTCGATTGATTCGCGCGCAGGAAATCAGCCGCTACGTAGAGCACGGTTACCTTGATTGTGGGATTACCGGATACGATTGGGTGCAGGAAAATAATTCCGATGTCCACGAGGTGGGCGAATTTCTATTCAGCAAAGCCACGCGCCAGCCTGCGCGATGGGTTCTGGCCGTGCCGGAAGAATCGCCCATCAAGACTGTGAAAGATCTGGCGGGTAAACGCATCGCGACCGAGGTCGTCAATCTGACCAAAAAATATCTGGAGAAAAACAACGTCGAAGCCGAAGTGGAGTTTTCCTGGGGCGCAACGGAAGTCAAAGCGCATGAATTGGTGGACGCGATCGTTGAAATTACGGAAACCGGCTCGTCGCTTCGCGCCAACAATCTGCGCATTGTGGATACGTTGTTGACCTCGACCCCGCGGCTCATCGTCAATCACAAAGCCTGGCAAGAGGATTGGAAACGAAAAAAAATCGAAACGCTGGCCCTTCTGCTCAAAGGCGCACTGGAAGCCGAGGCCAAAGTTGGTTTGAAGATGAACATCGAGGAAAAAAATTTGGCGCGGCTGCTCAAAACTTTGCCGGCATTGCGCAATCCCACGATTTCGACCTTGAGCCAATCAGGTTGGATTGCCGTGGAAACCATCATCGATGAACACGTCGTGCGGCAATTGATTCCGCAGCTAAAAGAAGCTGGCGCAGAAGGAATCATTGAATATCCTTTGAACAAGGTAGTATATTAAACGCAGTTAAAAATATGGGTTCTCTAAAAAAACGTCGTAAAAGCAAAATCAACAAACATAAACGCCGCAAGAAACTTCGCGCCAATCGTCATAAGAAACGCACTTGGCAGAAATAACTGCCGCGGTTCCAGGATTTTCAATTTAGCCGGGCGCAGCTTGCCTGTTCAAGCTGCGCCGTTTTTTGCTCCACTTCCATGAAGTCTCCGCTCTTGCTCATTTTTGCGCTGGGAGCCGTGTCGATTTCCGGATGCAACCATCAAGGTTCTAATTCAAAACCCGGGGCGCTTCAGGGGAATATTTCCGAGAATCGAGGCGCGGGAACATCGGCGAATATTGACCCGGAAAAAAGGGTGGAAGCTTTCGCGCGTTTTGCGACCGCCGTCAGCTATGAATTGACCGACCAGTCGGAGTTGGCGCTCGAACAATTTTACCAGGCTGCCCTGGCCGATCCGTCGAACGAGCCGCTCGTCATCGAATTGGCCAAACGCTATTCACAAACCAAGGATTTCGACAAAGCCATCGAGGTTTTATCAAAAGCGGCTAAGCAGCCGCAGGCATCGGGAAACATCTTTTCTTCGCTGGCCCGCGTCTATCTCGCCAGCGGGAAAACCAACCTCGCGGTCAACGCGAGCCAATCAGCGATCCAGAAATCACCTGGTCTGATTTCCGGCTACCAGACGTTAACTGAGATTTTTTTAAAGAACGGACAAACCGATGAAGCATTGAAGATTCTGAACCAGGCTTCTCGTCCGACGAACAGCGATTCCCTTTATTTGATCAATCTCGGTGAACTTTTCGGAAAAGTCGCACGCACCCAGCTCAACGGAATCGAGGCGGCGAAGCGAAAGAGCCTCGAGATGCTACATCGCGCTGCGGACCAGAAGCCAACGAACCCAAACACGCGCCACCGGTTGGCCGACGCTTTTGCGCAAATGGGTGAGTGGAAAGATGCGGCGGAACTTTACCTCGGGTTGCTCAGCGAATACAGCGACGTGCCTTTGATGCGCGACGGACTGCGCGAAAAACTCACCAATCTTTATCTCAAGAACAGCGACAAATCCAAGGCGACCGAACAATTGGAAGCCGTCGTGCGGGACAGCCCGACCCGATATCCCGAGGCGTGGTACTACCTCGGAAACTTCGCTTACGAAGCGAAGAATTACGCCAAGGCATCCGAATACTTTGAACGGGCCCTGGTGATCAATCCGGAATTCGAACCTGCCTATTACGATCTGGCCGGAATGCAGGTCAGCATCGACCAGGCGGGCGAAGCGCTCAAAACACTGGAGCGAGCGCGAAAGAAATTTCCGAACAGTTTTACCGTCGAGTTTTTTTCCGGGCTGGCTTACGCGCGCTTAAAAAACTTTCCCGAAGCGATCAAACATTTCACCACGGCCGAGGTGATTGGCAGCGCCACGGAACCGCAGCGATTAACGCACTTGTTCTATTTTCAGGTCGGCTCGACGCACGAGCGCAATCACGATTACGCGGAAGCCGAGAGCTATTTCGAGAAGTGCCTTCAAATCTCGCCCGACT
>JBDSIW010000551.1:0-3760 GCA_039917795.1 Verrucomicrobiota bacterium
ATGTCGGTCAGCGCGCCGAAGAAGTTTCGCCAGATGTGTGGTCTTCCGAGGAAAGCACCGCCCACGTTTTCCGCTCCCGCGGTTACCAAATCGAAATCACCGTCATTGTCGAAATCACCCCAGCCGAGCGCACCGCGCCTGGTATTCACAGTCTGCGGAAAGGGCGCCTTGATGTCGGTCATGTGGCCGCCGTTGTTTTGAAATAGTTGCAAGCTGTCCGCCAGCAGCAAGTCGGGGTCGCCATCGTTGTCATAGTCAGCCCATACCGCGTCACCGCTAGTGAGTGACGGCAAGCCCACGTCAATCGGAGTGAAAATCCCGCCGCCGTCGTTCCGGTAAATGCGGCTGCCTTCGTACGCCGGCACGAATATGTCGAGATCACCGTCATTATCGAAATCAATCCACGACGGGGCAAAATAAATACCTAACTTAGGATTGGTGGTGACCCTTATCTCCGTGAAAATTCCGTTGCCGTCGTTGCGCAGAATTGTGACGCCGGTCGTAGCGACGCCATTTGTTATACGGCTGCCCGATCCCAGGAGATCGAGATCGCCATCATTGTCATAATCACCCCAAGCCGGATTCCCAAGAATCAGGAGAGGGTATTGAGCGAACAGGCTCACGGGCGTGCTGGAGTTGAAGAATAAATCTCCCCCCTCCATGCGGCCAAACTCATTCGTGGCCACATTCCGATAATGATACACGGTGTTCGGCGCGAGGCCGGACAGAGTGGCCGTCACGATACTCAAGTTGGTTCCCGAACCTGTGTCTTGCGCGGGCGTGGTCTGACCATAAGCCGTGGTTGTCCCCCATTGAAAAAACGTGGCGGCAGGCACGCCGCGAGGATTCACCTGTCCGCGCAGCAAGGCATTACCGCCTTGAATGCCCGTCGGTCCCAATGTCGTTACCACCGGTGCCGGGCCGATGGGCGCGGTCGAGAGAACCCACGTGGGATCACCGTAAAGAGTTGCGCCGCCTACTGGCCCCTCGGATTTTGTAAACGCATTGCCTGTGCCTTCGTCGAATGCGAAACTCGCGACCAGACCGGCCTCCTGTCCGCTGGGCGCGAGTCGATAGCGGTTCGTGATGTCAGCCGCGCTTAACGCCGCGTTCCAGACAACCACCTGATCCATCTGCCCGGCGAAATAGCCGTTCGTGACGCCGCTGTAGTTGCCAATC
The DNA here is from genome assembly GCA_039917795.1 of Verrucomicrobiota bacterium. GTDB lineage: Bacteria > Verrucomicrobiota > Verrucomicrobiia > Limisphaerales > CANJXF01 > CANJXF01. The sequence goes on from JBDSIW010000551.1 coordinate 1,180, forward strand.
CGGAAATAATCCGCGCTGTTGCAAACTCCTGGAGTGCCAGTCCACGTTCTACTGGAGCGCAGAACGCTGTCCACGTACAAACGGCCGCCGCTGTTATCGACCACGAATGCCAGATGATGCCATTGATCGTCCGCGATGAACCCGCTATCCAGACCGAGGTTTCCATCCCAAACGTAATTGGTGGGATTACGGAAATACCACGCGCGAGCATGGCCATTGAAGAGGAACAGCGAGTAGCCATTAAGATAACCGCTCGGGTAATCGCTGATGATACCGTTGGCCTCCGGGGTGACTTGGGCGGTTTTCACCCACACACTCAGCGTGAGTGGAAAGGCGTTGAACCGATAAGAATCGAATGAATAAGTAACGTTTGCCTCGTCATCGTTGCCATCAAATTCCAACGCATACCCTGCGGGCGATTGCGCGAGCGCGCTCGACGAAACAATAAACAACAGGGCGACAAACCACCCAAACCGACGGATTAGGATTTTCATACGATTTCCAAGAATAGTGGGTTAAAAACCATCGCAGCATGGCAGACCCGGAGCGAGGATAATCGATCACAAAGATTTCATGCGAGATGCCTTGCGCGACAATGAAACTGAGAAACCAAAAGAGGAAAATGGGAAAGAACAGTTTTGGGAAAGGAAAGAGGGGACGTTTGCGGGGGCACGACGCGGGCCGGGCAAGGAAGGCAGGACGCGGATGGTTCAGCGACGGTTCCACTCGGATTACGGAGGAGTTAAGTCAACTTCGCGCCGATGTAAGTGGACTTTGCCACGCTTTACCGGATGTATTCGGACGTATTGCACGAAACCCGGAAATTCTTTTGACAACCCTGGTTAAATCCTGTGCCATGCGCAGCGTTCTCTGAGCAAAAATTTGCTTCAAACTCTCTGTCATCATTGTGAAAAAATATAACGTCGGAATCATCGGATACGGCTGGGTCGCCACCGCGCACATTGCGGCGATCAACGCCACGACCCAGGGTCAAGTCACCGCAGTTTTTTCCTCGCGCAAACTCGACGACGCGGAACTCAGCGCGAAATGGGGTTCACCGATCAAGAGCTACACGAACCTCGCGCAGATGTTGATGCATCCCGGGATGAATGCCGTTTCGATTTGCAGCTATCCATATCAGCATCGCGAACACGCCGTCGCCGCCGCCAATGCCGGAAAACATTTAATCATCGAAAAACCCCTCGCTCTCTCCTGGAAAGATTGCCAGGCGATCGAAGCCGCCGTGAAGAAGAACAAAGTAAAAACGTGCGTCTGCTTCGAGTGTCGTTACTCCAGCCAATTCACCGTGACCAAGGCGGTCATCGATGAAGGCCTTCTCGGTGATTTGCATTATGGCGAAGTGGATTATTATCACGGAATCGGGCCATGGTACGGACAGTTTCGCTGGAACACGCGCAAGGACGCGGGCGGCAGTTCGCTCCTCACCGCTGGTTGCCACGCGCTCGACGCGCTCCTGCTTTGCATGGGCAACGAGGTCGAGGAAGTGACGAGCTACGACACAAAATCCAAGAGCAAAATTTTCAAGCCTTACGAATACGCCACCAGCAGCGTGACGCTCCTGAAATTCAAGGGCGGCAAGATCGGTAAATGCGCCGCCATCGTGGATTGTTTGCAGCCGTATTATTTCCACACGCACCTTTGCGGCAGCGAAGGTAGTTTGCTCGACAACAAATTTCACTCGATGAAAACCAAGGCAAACAAAAATGCCTGGAGCACCCTCGGCATGAAGATGCTCGATTCCGGTGACGTCTCGGACCATCCCTACACCACACAATTTCAGGCGTTCTTCGACGCCCTTGATGCCGGGAAAGAAATGCCGTTGACCAGCCTGGGCGACGCGATGCCCACGCATCAGGTGATGTTTGCAGCAGACAAATCCGCCGCGACGGGTAAAACCGTCAAGCTGTAGCCGTATGTCCGAGCACAAGGCCACGGTCCAATGGAAGCTGCAGGGCGCAGATTTTATCAAGGGAAAATATTCCCGTGAACACACCTGGGCGTTTGACGGCGGAATAACGATGGCGGCGTCTTCGTCGCCGAGCGTTGTTCCAGTTCCATTTTCGAATCCGGCGCTGGTTGATCCCGAGGAGGCATTTGTCGCCTCGGTTTCCAGTTGCCATATGCTGACCTACCTTTACCTGGCCTCCCGCGCAGGGTTCATAGTGAAATCCTACGAGGACGCAGCGGTGGGCTGGATGTCCAAGAATTCCGAAGGCTCTTTCTGGATCAGCTCGATTGAGTTGCGTCCGAAGATTGCCTACGACGAAGGCAAACTCCCCACGGCGGAAGAGGTCGAACAACTTCACCATGGCGCGCACGAACAATGTTTCATCGCCAATTCGATTAAGACAGCCGTGACGGTTGCGAAATCTCAGGTGTAGCAGTCGAAAGGTAACGCCTGATTATGTCTTCAACCAACCCAAAAATTGCTTTCGCCGTGGCTGCCCATCCGGATGACATCGAGTTCATGATGGCGGGGACTCTGTTGCTCCTGAAAAACGCGGGCTACGAAATCCATTACATGAATTTGTCGCGCGGCAATTGCGGGAGCATCGTAACG
>JBDSIW010000552.1:0-7177 GCA_039917795.1 Verrucomicrobiota bacterium
TGTCGATGGTTCCTGTGGCGGAAATCTGCGCCCAGGGTGCCTTTTGCGTTTCGTCGCTGTCCGCCCAACTCGAGGGCAATCGCCGATTGCCGCGCGCATCCGTCAATTCAAGACTGCTTCCGCCGCCGTCTGCCCATCTTGGCCAACGCCCGCCGGATCCATAAGTCACTTCATCCACGGCAATATGAATCACATTGGTTGTGGTCACTCCGTTAGTATCCGTCGAGGCAATCAGGTCTGGCATGGTCAACGCCACCCGTTCACCGCGCCCGGAAAGTTTGCCACTGAAATTTCCAAACGTGTTGGTGGGCCGCAGCGCCGGATATTTTGAAAGCAACTGCGTAACATTTCGCCCCACCACAACATAGCCGTCCGCCGGGATCGAGCTCTGGGACGGAAACGTGAACGAAACGCCGCCTTCAAGCCTCCATCCTCCGAGGTTCACCGCGCTCGCGCCGCGATTGTGTAACTCGACAAATTGCTCGTCGTCGTTCCCCGAAATCGGGTGATACATCAACTCGTTGATCACGATTTCTGCGGAACGAATCGCGGTGTTCGTCCCGCCCGGAGTGGACGCGGACAAGCGATAAAATTCATCGCCGCCATCTGGATATCGGCCGGTCGCGACGCCATTTTCCTGGGCACCAAATTTGACCGCATCAAGAATGCGGGTTTGCTCGGCGTTTTTGAAAAATATCGTTTCGCCCGCCGCGTTCAACGCGAAATTCAGCGTGCTTTCAGTGAAGGCAAGGAATCCGCGCGCGGGAATCACCGTGCCCGGCGCGATCACGAATTTGTTGGTTGTCGCATTGTCGGTAATGATGCACCCGGAGACGTCAACCGCTTGCGTGCTGTGGTTGTAAAGCTCGATGTAATCGACTTCAGGCAAATCGGTGTGAGCCAGGAATTCATTGATCACCACATTGCGCCGGGGATCAATCGGCGCGGGGTCAAGTTTTCCCGGCGAACCGCCAATGAGACTGCTCGCCGACCAGGCCAGCGGATTATCCTCGCCATAGGAAGGACGCGCCAAGACCAGCGAATGTCCGCCGCCATCCGCCTCGACAGGCCACGGAGCTGAATCGCCATACGCCGTTTCCAGGAAAACCGCCCCCGCCCCATTTGAAAGTTTTACGGTCCCGCCGCGGTTGGGCAGGCTGTTCGAATAAGGCCCGTAAACTCCGCTAATGCCATAAACACTTTGGAGGAGAGTGGGTGATTTCGCGATCACCGCAAACGCTCCTCCTGGAAGACTCGTTCCCGGCGGAAAAGTGAAATTCACATCGCCGCCGACCTTGAATCCGCTGATGTCCTGCGGTTCGCCGCGCGTGTTGAACAGTTCGATGAACTCCAAACCGCTGTCGAGCGGATGATACATCACTTCAGAAATAATCAGGCTTGTGCGCCGGCTGCTTTGCCCGAGGCGCTCGCTGGTCAAAGGCGCGCTGACTTCGGGATTCGTGACCGGGGAGAAATCGCGAAACGCCGCTGTTGCGCTCCGGTTAGAGTCCGCGCTAGCCACGCCAAATCCTAAATACACGTCTGGCGCCATGGCAATGGTCACGGAGCCAAGCTGCGTCCAATTGTTTCCGTCCAGTCCAGCGAACCCGGTGAATAAATTTCCCGTGCGCTTCAACCTCAGCCAGGTGTCCGGGTAATTTGCCGGAAACGAGCCCGACGTGGAGGCCGCTCCGTTGGTCGTAATCCGCGATTGGAAAAAACAACCGCTGATGCTCGGCGTAGCCATTGCCGACGCGAAGCGCGCACCCGTCGCAAGCGAATCGCGCACCACCAAACCGGCGGCCGACCACGCATCCGGCCCGGTAAACGAACCAATCCGGACCCTGAAATCAAAATCGCCGGTCTGCTGCATATAGCTGAATTGGAATTGATCCCCCGCTCCGCCGATTTTTCCGCCGCTCGAAATATCGAGGCCATTTGAAACGACGACGGCTGAACCGGCTGGAACAGGATTCCCGACTTGCGCTGAAGTGTAGCGGCTAGCGATGAACGCCGCGGAGGAATTGGTCATCACATTCGCCGCGAACGATTGGTCCGAGAGATTTGTAATACTGAGCGTGTAAGCCGCTCCCTCCACCAAAGCAGCCGTGGTCAGCACCACATTGCTTTGTCCGGCGTCCAACGCCGCCGAAGAGATCGGGATGTTCCCGTTGGTTCCGAGCAGCGAATAATTCGACAGAATCGTCGCCGTGGCAGGGCGAATCCGCTCGGAGAATCGGGCCAAAACCTGGCTCAACCCGCGCGAGGCCGCGCCAAGCAGCACGGGTGGATTGGTGTCCGCCGAAACATTCAGCATGGCCACCCGGCTCGTCACCGTGAAATTGGTGCCATTCACGACATTGGACGCAACCAGATAGAAAGTAGAGCCGTTGTCTGACAGCATGACGGAAGGAATATTGTAGCTGGAACTTGTCGCACCGGGAATCACCGCTGAGTTGCGAAACCATTGCAGCCCCGGCGCGGGCTGGCCCGACACAGTCGCAACGAAATTCACCTCGCTCGATTCGTTGGTCGCGACGTCTGGCGGGCCCGATGTGATCGCTGCGGGCGATGCGGCTGCCGCTTCTCCGCTCACCGCATAAACAGCAGTGGCACCGGCGCTTGGCACCTTGTCAAAAGTGATGCTCGACAGCGTTTTTCCTCCGTAACCCGCCCCCGCGAGGTCAATCGTGGTCTGGTAAAAACGAGGATTAGCGGGCGCGCCTTGCGTCGATCCATCCGCCAATTTGATTCGTTCGGTTCCTTGCAAAGCGAACCCGGCATTATTAAACCAATCCGGCGCATCGTAACTTGTGGAAAATGAAGTCCCATCGCTGAAGCTGAAAACAATCGCGGACGAGCCGCCACCACTTGCCGAATTCGCCAGGATCGCGATCCGTCCAAAAACACCTGGTGTTGCCAGCGTCAAAGTTCCACTGTCAAGGCCCGTGGCGCTGCTCAATAGCAGCGCGTTGTTTGCGGTATAAGGCTGAAATTGAAAACCGGTCGTGCTGTCGAGAACGCTGGTGAAACTCCGCGTGACCGGCAAGCCAAAGCTCTTCCCGGCAAGACCACTTTGGTAAAAGGAATTTCCTTCACCGGGATTTAATTCAACTGCGGCGGAATTATACGGGGCGCCCGGTATCGTGTTCTCGATGACCACGTCCCGGTTCCATCCGCTGACGCTCACGGGCGACATCGCCGCCCCTTTTGCGCTGATTGAGCCCGCCAAAATTAACCATCCCGACACCAAAAAGGAAAAAAAGATCTTGGAGAAACTCCTCATAATTTTCTTCAATATAACAGTTCGCAGGCGCAATTCACTCAACGATTTGCAAAAAAAAGGCCGGGCAGTTTTTGCCCGGCCAATGATCTAAATCCCCAATCCTTACGGATTTGAAATCCGGTAGAAACGAAGCGGATCACTCTTCGGCGGCGTAATCGTCACCGAACCGTTGATCGGACCCACGTTCTGCCAGACCGTTCCACCATTCACCAGATTCGTGGTGGATTGGAGCGTTCCGGGGCCGCTTGTAGTGAGCGTGATTGATCCGTCCGCATTGAGAGTGTACGATAGTGAAGGATTACCCGCGGAAGCGACGCCGAGAAGTTCCACTTCCCCAAGCTGCAAGCTGTTCGCCGCGTTATTGTCCCGAACATTATTGAACGTAAGTCGATACGTCGAATAAACAGCATTGTTGGCAAACAGCACTTCTTGCACGGGTTGATCAATCGGGCTAAACACCTTGTTGTTATCAGCTCGTGCTATTGGAAGAGTGAGCGAACCGGATTTGATCACTGAATACGTGCTGCCTCCGTTGTTCGAGCCTTCCAGAACGTAGTCCTTTGGATCGCGTTCCGTATTCCCAACGGAAGTGTAAAACCGCAAGCCCGTGACTAAAGTGGTTCCAGCTGCGGGAGTGACAACTAGGCCGACCGGCCCTCCAAAAGGAGCAAACCCGGCAGGAGCATTAAGTCCACTTCCGCCGTTTACCCACGCGACCGCATTGGCGTCATCAATGGCTGCATTTGCATCGCCATTTCCGGCGGCTGACCCCTCGCCACCGAAGGCAGTAATCGTGTCACCGGGAACCGTTACATCCACTCCTGTACTGACCACCAGCAACGTCGCAATGCTGCTCGTGACGGAACCTGACGAATTGGAAGCAACCGCCACATAATCACCAATATCACTGAAGGAGAGGTTGTTGATGGTTAAGCTGGTCGATTGCGCTCCTGAAATGTTGCCGCCATTCACCAGCGTCACATAATTGCCGTTGGTTCCTTTTTTCCAGAGAACTGACGGGGTAGGAGTTCCGTTGACTGTCACACTGAAATTCGCGCTGGAACCCACATAAGCCTGCAGCGAAGTTGGCGGAGTCACGAAACTGGGGAACCCGGACGAATCGACAACGCCCAACAATTCGACTTCACCGATTTGCATGAGGTTGGCGCTTCCCTTGATGCGTGTCGTGTACCAACGATAATTTGCGTAACCATTGGTGTTGGCAAATCTCACCTGCCGAATGCTCTGAGTCAGCGGGTCTAAAGCAAGGCCGCCTCCATTTCGGGTATCGGGCAGCGTGATTACGTTGGACGAAATCAGAGTCCACGTTGTTCCATTGTCCGAGCCTTCCAGGATGTAATTGGCCGGGTCCCGCTCGGGAGCGTCATTCGCCGCGTAAAGACGCATCCCCGTGACGATCGTTCTGCCAATTCCTGGTGTAACCACAAAGCCGACGGGAACCGTGACGGGCGTAACGCCATTGGCACGGTTCAAATATTTCGAGGTGGTGTTGTCGATGGCTTTAGGCACGTCTTCAGCAGCCGGAGAACTGCCGCCATTCGGCTGATAGGCGACGATCGGATCGGTTGGTTGAGTCACGTCCGAAAGCGTCGAAATCACGGTTAAAAATGCGACACTGCTGTTGGCCGAACCAGCGCTTGTCGTGCCGACCAGGCGATATTCAGCGTCGTCGATCTCAGCGACGGGGTTGACCGTTAAAGTAGTTGTGGTTGCACCGGAGATGTTTCCACCGTTGTTGACATTGACGAAAACGCCGTTAGTGCCTCTCTGCCATTGGTAAGTGACCGGCACATTGGCGATCGCTGATGCGGTAAACGAAACGTTAGCGCCAACATTCACCGAAACGGATTGGGGTTGGGTGGTAAAGCTGGGCACGATGGCACCGGTGGTCGAACTCAAGGCGAAAATCGCCATTCGCGCCCCAGTGTTCGTGTAATTAATATCGATGCTCGTGATGGCCGTGGTCGAGTTCGCGAGGATCAAATCGCAATTAAACAGTCGCGGGCTTTTTGCGGCGTTGTTGACGCTATTAATCTGGGCCGTGTCTGCTGCAACTCGACCGTTGGCACCGAAGACAAAGGAAGCAGAAGTGTTGAACCAGTCCGGTACGATTAAGCTATTCGTTTCCGTTGTTCCATTTTGAAAATGGATCACCACTTCCGGAGTTGCCGATCCGCTGGCAGCTGCGCCCAGGAAAGAGAGCACAGAAGCAGAGGTCGGCGTGGTCAGAGTAATGGTGGCGTTGGTAATGGCTGTGCCGGAAGCCAGCCAAACCGCGTTGTTGGCGGTATAACTCGCGGGCATGACATAAATACGATCTCCAGCTGCATTGGTGACCGAACTGCCAGCGACCGGCAAACCGGTAGTAGGGGCAACGGAAGTGCCCGCTGCAGATCCGGCGTTATTAAAGTTGTATCCAATTTCATACCAGGTGTTCCCAGTGTTATCGATGTTGTCCATCGTTTGAGTCGTGGCATTATCAATCCCGTTCGCCGCGAGGACGCGGCCTCGTCGAGCAGCTCCCGCTTCGACGATGAAATCGAAAGTATAACCCGTCACCGTAACGGGATTGACCGCCCCGCCCGGTGCCGTTGCACCGCTCACCGCGAAGATCGGATTGTGAGAGCTGGCGGCACCGCTGACATAGCTCAAATCAATTTTTGTCACCACGCTGGTTGTATTGGTCAAAACAATGTCGCGGAAGTAGAGCCGCGGATTCTGCTCGTTAAGATTAGCGAAGGTAAAATTATAAGGATTACTGAGTCGTCCCATAGCAATCCAAGCCACGTTCGACGTGCCGTTGAACCAATCCGGGCTGCCGAAGCTTCCGCTCTCGGTCGAACCGTCCTGGTGATAAACTGTCACGCCGATGACGTCTCCACCATTCCCACCGCTGCTCAGAAATGAGAGCAAGTTGTAAGCAGTCGGTGTGGTCAGGGTAAACGTCCCATTCGTCACTTGGTTTGCATTGATCAAAATGGCGTTCGGAGCGGTGTAGCTCGGTGCCATCTTGAAACTGTAATTAGGATTGGAGGTGGCCACAAAGGTGGAGCCTGCGGCAGGGAGGCCAGTGGTCGGAAAGTCAAGGTTGTAACCGACTTCATACCAGGTATTCGCCGTATTATTGGTGCCATTATCAACCGTGGCGGTGGTAACAACTTTGAGCACAGGGGTGGCATTTTTCTCCACGACGATGTCTTGATTGAAGCTTCCTGGGGTTATTGGAACGGGCGTGATGACGGCTTGAGCAACAGTTGTTGCCATGATCGCCAGCATGACAAGGCTACGATAGCACTTTTCATGGACCGTTTGTGTAGTAGATGGCAAAATGCCTTTTGTTTTTCTCATTGTTTTCTTTTTTTATGGTTGTAGTTTTATTGGAACAAATTATTACCGGCGCACGGTGGTGTTTTCTGCCATCCATCGAACGTCCCGACCGGAATCTGGACTTGCGGAAACGTTCAAGGGCATGGTTCCGGTGTAAGTAACCGGAGGTTGAATTTTTTTGCCGATCCACTTGTGAATTTCAGAGTGCCCGTCGGCGAACGAAAAGCCACAAGCCCCGTTGTGATAACTGGCTGGGAAATCAATGATTTGGGCACTCGCATAAGACGGCCCGTCGGACTGCTCCGCACCCGTGCAAGCCACAGCAAAAGCACTGTCGTTTAAGCTGTCCGGATGTTCATCAATAAAAACCATGGTGTTGGATGGCTTTCGGATGGTGGCGCCTTTATTATAAGTGTCCCACTTCGTCTGGCTCCGGTTTGGACCTTTGTCCAACCATTCTCCGAAGCCGAAAACCTGACTCATCGAGATACTGCGAACGCGAGGGATTCTTTTTCCTTGGACAAGAACTGTCGAAAGATCTGC
>JBDSIW010000553.1:0-8947 GCA_039917795.1 Verrucomicrobiota bacterium
ACCAACAACAGCTTAACGATTAGCAATGTTTCGAGCCTTGACGCCGGCAGCTATGCGGTGACCGTGTCTAATTCAGTTAGTAGCGTGACCAGTTCCAACGCGACGCTGACGGTCAAAACGTTCAACAACACCGCCCAAATGACCAACATCTGGAACTTGTTGCCGGGCAGTCGCAGCTACCTTGCGACAGACAATAACCAACGCGGATTGGCGTTTAATCCTGCGACCTCAAACCTCCTTTTGGTCAGCCGCACTATTTCCAGCAACATCATTGTTCTGGATGCCGCGACGGGTGCTGAAAAATATTTCATGGACGTGGATCCGACGGTGATTACATCGGGTGGCTCGATCACATTTAACTTAAATAAAATCGGAGTCGCCGCTGATGGGAAAGTTTATGCAGCCAATCTCGTGACAACGGGAAACGCAAATTCATTCCGCATTTATTCTTGGGACAATGACAGTTCCAACACTCCGCCTGTGCTGGCGTTTCTGGGCGATCCGGGCAGCGGCAGCAATCTGCGTTGGGGTGACAGCGTGGTGGTTCGCGGCTCCGGTGCGACGACCGAGATTCTGTTGAGCGCGGGAAATGAAAATACCGTTTCAATCATTAAAATGAGCGGCGACAACGTGACGCTTGATCAAACTCCGCAAGTTATCACTGTTACCGATGGCGGTTCACCGGCGCCCTCGGCCTTTGCTCAACTCGGTTTGGCCTTCGGCGCGGGAAACACGTTCTGGGCGAAGAATTCCAGTTTTGCTCTGCGTGAAGTCACGTATGACCCCCTCGCAGGAACAGGAGACGTCACTCATTCCTATTCTTTCAACTCGGTTCCCTCGCCAGTCACCTCCATTGCCGTGGAAACCAATTTGAATTTTCTAGCCGGGCTGGCGATTGAAAATCCCGACAACGTTCAACTCTACAATATTTCTGATCTCGCAACGGGACCGGTTTTGCGCGACCAGGAATTGTTCTCCGTGAAAAACCCCAACGGCAATTTAACCGGGCAGGCTTGTTTCGACGGAACCCGCTTGTTCGTGCTCGATTCCAACAACGGCATCAAAGCATTTAACATCGATACCAACTTTGTTGCCAACGCAGCGCCTTACAGCATCACGTCAGTTTCGGTGCAAAACGGCAACTTGGTTCAAGTGACCTGGGCCTCTGAAGTCGGGCGCGTTTATCAACTGCAATCGAAAGCGTTGCTCACGGATTCAAGCTGGACCAATGTCGGCTCGCCGATAACTGCGACGGGTACGACGACCTCCACTTCGACAAGTTTCTCAGAGGCAACTCCGACGCAGTTTTACCGCGTGCAAACGCCCTAATTCGCGGACGCACTAGGCGATAACGAAAAACGCCGCGCACGCTTTGCGCGGCGTTTTTTTTAAACTGATGATGACGCGATTTTCAAGCGGTTTTACAGATACTTCGCCAACAGCGGTTTCAATTCGGATTTAACTTTCGCGGGCCAAAGGTTTTTGTCGGTCATGATGGCGTTGCACAGGGAATGGTGACAAGGCCAGTTGGCTGCACTCGGGATTTCAGGAATAACGCTGGTCAGAATTTTTTTCGCGGTGGCGGCGTTCTTTATCAAATTGGCAATCACCATTTCGACGGTGACGTGCGCTTCGTCCACTTTCCAACAATCGTAATCGGTGATCATCGCCATCGTCGCGTAGGCAATTTCCGCTTCGCGCGCGCACTTGGCTTCGCCGAGATTCGTCATGCCAATGACGTCGTAACCGCTCTTGTGATTGGTGATGGATTCGGCGCGCGTGCTGAACGAGGGGCCTTCCATGTTCACATAAGTGCCGCCATCGTGGACGCGGGCTTTGACTTTCCTCGCGTGTTTCAGGAGCAGTGTGCGGAGTTCTTCGCAAATCGGGTCGGCGAAAGCGATGTGCGCCACGATGCCCCGACCGAAAAAACTGTGCTCAAACGAACGCTTCGTTCGGTCAAAAAATTGGTCTGGCAAAACGATGTCGCACGGCTTGTATTTCGCCTGCAACGAACCGACCGCGCTGACGCTGATGATCCATTCCACGCCAAGTTTTTTCATGCCAAGAATGTTGGCGCGATGATTCAATTCGGTGGGAGTAATGCGATGGCCGCGCCCGTGACGGGGCAGAAAAACGACTTCCCGGCCGGCCAATTCGCCGGTGAGAAAGTCGTCTGAGGGCGAGCCGAAAGGAGTTTTGACCTTGACCCACTTTTGACTGGTGAATCCTTCGATGTGATAAAGCCCGCTGCCGCCGATAATTCCGATGCGATGATTTTGCATGTGGCGATATGGCCGCAAATATTGACGACAGGCACAAGAAGTTTTTTGGATGGAAGAACTCTTCGCCTCTATGTTGGCTTGAGAACTATGATTTGTTGGGTGACTGCGTAACGAGGTCGGCTGCTTCGCGCATTTTATTGTTGATCTCCCCAACCTGCGGATGGACTTCGCGAATCAGTTTGTGCTCTTTCTTCGAGAGCTGTTCGATGCGCCGGTTTTGTTCCTGCAAGCGCTCCAGCAAATCGTTTCGTCTGGACGAGATGCGATACATCCAGAAAAAGCAAATTCCCCAACACGCCGTGCCAGCCGCAGTCATCCAAAAAGCAAGGTTCGCTTTTTCCATGGCTGAACCTAGCAGCGGGATGGCGCTTTGAAAAGGGAGCCAAGGACTGAAATCGGCACGAATACCACTGAGACGGAAAACCGATTGAAAGGCGGAATTTCTTGCCCGTGGTTCTTATGCGTCGAGCAAAAGACCCCCAACTTTTCCGCGTGGATCAGGTTTTCCCTCAATTTTCTATCAGGTTGGTCTTTTCACCAAAGAAAGGAAACCTTGCCTGAGTTGAAATTCATATCTATCAATTTTCAGACTCATTTTTCCTCAACAACACGTTCGTAAACCATAAACTCAAAGGGACTAGTATGACAAAAACAGCAAGGACAGTGATTATTGGCGCAGCGATGACCGGCATGCTCACAGGAACCGTGGCGTTGACCACCGGTTGCCACACCGACCGCGGCGATGGCTCCCACGAAGGCTCGATGAACCGCCAGGGTTGCAAAGGCCAAAACGCCTGCAAAGGCCTCGGAGGTTGCAAGACTTCGACGCACGCCTGCAAAGGGCAAAACAGCTGCAAAGGACAGGGCGGCTGCAAAAGCTAAGGAAAAGAATCATTCTTTCCGAGAGATCGAGGCGTCCATCGCTTCGATCTTTCTTTTTTCTCCGCGCGAAGATTTATGCCTGCCAATAAATTCAATGGCTTCACCGATTACGGGATCGGCATTGGGCTGCGCGTTCCGCACTACGATCACATCCTGACGCGAAAACCGGTGGTGGACTGGTTTGAAATCATCTCAGAAAATTTCATGGTCGATGGCGGAAGGCCACTTCGGATTCTCGATCAAATTCTGGAGCAATACCGGGTCGTGCAACATGGCGTTTCGATGTATTTCGGCTCCGCCGAACCGTTGAATCGCGAGCACATGAAAAAGCTCAAGCGCCTGGTCAAGCGCACGAACACCCCATGGCTTTCCGACCATCTCTGCTGGGGAAGTGTCGATGGCCGCTACACGCATGATCTCCTGCCGATGCCTTACACGTTTGGCGCGGCGAAAGTGACCGCGCAAAAAATTCGCGAGGCGCGGGATATTCTGGAAGTTCCGATCGCGGTGGAAAATGTCAGCAGCTACGCTGAGTTCCATGCCTCCGAGATGACCGAGTGGGAATTTTTGTCCGAAGTCGTCGAGTTGGCTGATTGCGGAATTCTTTTGGACGTTAACAACATTTACGTCTCTTCGCGCAACCACACCTTTGATCCATTCGATTACCTGAACAACATTCCGCCCGAGCGCGTCGCGCAGATTCACATCGCCGGGCATTCGAAGTTCGAGAAATATATTTTAGACACACACGATCATCCGGTCATTGACCCGGTGTGGAAACTTTACGCCCACGCCAACAAACTTGCAGGTTCCACCGCAACGCTCCTGGAGTGGGACGACCGGTTGCCCTCCTTCGATGAGGTCCATCATGAAGCGCTCAAAGCCAACAAATTTCTCGCGCAACTCGAACAAAAACCGGTCGCTGCCTAGCGCGAGCGAGCGAGCCACGCTGACCGACTTGCAACGGCTGATGGCGGGCGCGGTGATGCGTCGCCTCACTCCCGCCGAGGAGATGCAAAAAAGCTGGACGGATGGCCGCCCCACGCAGCAGGTGGTTGGTGAATTTATCAAACCGAACGATCGCCTCACCTCCTTCGAACGTTTGGAAATCTACAACCGCCAATATTGGAACCGTATCCTGGAATGTTTTTACGGCGATTATCCGGGACTGCAAACGTTGCTCGGCGAAACAAAATTTCGAAAGCTGGCAATTGCTTATCTGGATCAGTGTCCGTCGCAATGCTTCACGATGCGGAATCTGGGCCGGTCACTCGAAGAATTTCTGCGCGCCGAACCTCGCCACACCAAACCAATTGAGCAACTGGCCCTCGATATGGCGCGGCTGGAATGGGCGCACGTCGAGGCATTCGACGCGGAAGCGTGCCCGGTTTTAACGGCCGATGATCTGCTCGGGCTCAAATCCGCCACAGTGCAACTGACCCTTCAACCTTATCTGTCGCTTCTGGAATTGGGATTTGCCGTCGATCAATATCTTCTTTCGCTGAAAAAAGAGGGCGACACCTTGCGCAGCGAGGCGAGCAACGCGGTCACCGAACGTCGTCAGCAGACCGTGAAAAAGAAAAACAAGCCGAAGCGCGCGAAGATTTTTCTCGCGGTTCACCGGATGGATGATTGCGTCTGGTATAAGCGGATTGAAGCCGACGAATTCAAGATTCTTTCTGCACTCCGCGATGGCGCGACGCTGGAAAATGCCTGCGCGGCGACGATTGATCCCGAGGCTCGTTCGGTGGAGGAATGGTCGGCGCTCATTCGCCAATGGTTTCAGAACTGGACTTCACTCGGCTGGTTTTGCCGAACGGGGTTATGAGTAGGCGTATTGTCAGATGAGAACTAACGTTCGAATCGCGCAGGCTATTTTTCTCCTGGCGCTTCTGTTTTACTTTCTAATTCCAACCCTTCCAGCGGCGGAAGGGGTTGGCGCGCTTCACTGGGAAAAATGGTCTGATGAAGTTTTTGCCCGCGCGAAAAAAGAAGATCGTTTTGTCCTGCTCGATCTGGAAGCAGTCTGGTGCCACTGGTGTCATGTGATGGAGGAGAAAACTTATTCCAACCCGGACGTTATCCGATTGCTTCAATCAAAATATATCTGCGTGCGTGTGGACCAGGATGCGCGGCCTGATCTTGCCAATCGCTATGAAGATTACGGCTGGCCCGCCACGGTGATTTTCAATTCTGACGGTGGCGAAATCGTAAAACGGCGCGGCTACATTCCGCCGGAGCAAATGATCTCCACGCTGGAGGCGGTGATTAAAGATCCTTCGCCGGGGCCCTCCGTGCAGCCAGCGTCGCAAATTCAATTTGCCCCGGATGCCGCGTTGTCGCCCGACTTGCGCGTGGAGATTAAGAAAGTTTTTTTCGCCACGTATGATTTTGACAAAGGAGGCTGGAGCGGTGCCCACAAGTATCTCAATTGGGACAGTGTTGAACTTTGCCTGGCGCTCTCCCAAACCGGGGACCGCCGGGCAGAAAAAATGGCGCGCCAAACTCTCGACGCGCAACGCAAGCTGATCGATCCAATCTGGGGTGGCGTTTACCAATACTCAACCGATGGCGATTGGGACCATCCGCACTTTGAGAAAATCATGCCGATGCAGGCGGAGAACCTGCGCATTTACTCGCTCGCTTTCGCGCTCTACGACAAGCCGGTTTACTTGGAGACCTCATGGAAAATTCACGATTACCTTCGCGATTTTCTGACCACCCCAGACGGCGCGTTTTACACGAGCCAGGACGCTGACCTTGTTCCGGGCGAGCACTCAGAGAGCTATTTCAAACTGAATAACGCCCAGCGTCGTCGAAAAGGCGTTCCGCGGGTTGATCAACATATTTATTCCCGGGAAAACGGCTTGGCGATCAACGGCATTCTCGGCTTATACGACGCCACTGGCGCTTCGCGGCTTCTTGAAGAAGCCACCACTGCCGCGGAATGGATTCTCGCGCATCGCGCGCTGGGCGATGGTGGTTTCAAACACGACTCGGCCAACGCGAGCGGGCCATATCTGAGCGATACCCTCCACATGGGACGCGCGTTTCTCCATTTCTACGCCTCGACCGGTGATCGCCTTTGGCTTGATCGCGCCGAATCCTCCTCCCAATTTATTGACCGGCATTTCCGGAACCATTCCCAGACGAACGCCGCTGGTTTTGCCACTGCGGACCTGCTCACGAAAGCCCAGCCGCCATCGCAACCGCAGTTCGACGAGAATGGAATTATGGCGCGGTTCGCCAATCTTTTGTTCCATTACACCGGGCGCGAGGAATATCGAGAATCGGCCCAGCACGCGATGCGGTACCTCGCGACGCCTGAAATTGCACGAGGAAGGTTTTCCGCCGTTGGACCGATCCTGCTGGCGGACCGGGAACTTGGCTCGGACCCATTGCACATCGCGGTTGTTGGAGGGAAAAAGGACGCGCAGGCAAAACGGCTTTTCGCCGCGGCGTTGAAATTTCCCTTGAACTACAAACAAACGGATTGGTTTGATCCGGGGGAAAAGTCCTTGGCCACGAACTCCATTCCATTTCCTGAATTGGACCACGCTGCGGGCTACGTTTGCGGAAAACAAAGTTGTTCCCCGCCGGTAACCGATCCTGCCCGGTTGCACGCCGTCATCGAGCGCGCACTAAAATGATCCTTCGCTTCAGGCTGATCTCACCGCCGCGATAAATTTGCGGAGTTTTGTTTCGGACAGCTGGCCGTTTGATCGAACTCCACTGCAAACATCCACGCCGAACGGGCGCACTGCTGCAATTGCTTTCGCCACATTATCCGGTCGCAATCCTCCCGCCAGGAAAACGGGGACCGAGAGGCGCTGGCGAATTTCCCGGCTCAGATTCCAATCATGCGCCCGGCCCGTGCCGCCCAGTTCTTTTATCTTGAGCGATTGGTTTCCGGAATCGAGCAGCAGCGCGTCCACTGCGGGCTCAATGGAGAGCGCCTCCTTCACAGAACTCTCGTCCCGGACGTGAATGACCTGCACCAAGGCAATTCCGGGCAGAGCCACTCGTAATCGCGCCATTTCCGAACGCTGAAGTCGGTCGCAAATCTGGATCGTGTTCGTGCGACACTTTTGCTGTTGCCTCGTGATGTCAAAGGCGCATTGGCTGGAACTCAGGAGAAAAGTGGCAATTGGAGGAGGAACCTTTTTGGCGATGCGTAAAATCAGATCCTCGTCGATCATGCCCGGGCCACTCGGCATTGCCGAGACAAGCCCGAGCGCGTCGGCGCCGCAAGCGATGGCGAGCTTTGCTTCTGCTAAGCTGCTGATACAGCAGATTTTGATTTTCACCCCTTCTTTTTTCACAACGGAGGAATGAGCTGATTTCGGTTCGGCGAAATTTTGGATCGACGCGGTTTAGCAGCCGGCGGCCAGGCAAATTAGAGCGTCCCGGCTTCTAGCTGTTCGAGATAAATAAACTTAGGAGATTTGACCCCCGCGTCCCTGATTTTTACCAGTTTGGGAGATTCAAAAAAACGCCGGGCATCGTCGATCGAAGTCCACGCCGAGAAGTGGACAATTTTATTTGGAGCCGATTGATCCATGTGAACCTGATTAGATCTTTCGCCCGCTTCCCTCCGGATGCCCGCAGCGCGGTCGAATACTTTTTTCCAGGCTGCGTAGTCGGCAGCCTCGTGGACGATCAGTACGTAGGAAATCACAGCCGGATTTGTGAAAGGCGGCGGGGAAAGCGCGACTGGGCGTCGCGCCATTTCAACTCACGGCATTTCCTTCAACTGGATGCGGCGATACTCCATTTGCCCGCGGTCGCCTTCAAGTCCGATTGGGCCAGTGGCAGGAAGCTTCATGGCTTCTTCGAGCACCTCGCCGTTGCAGGTTCCGCGCGCGACTCCATCTTTCACTGTGACCTCGATTTTATTCCAATCCTGCGGCTTGTATTTCTTGAGGTTTTTGTAGGGACCGGCGACCAGATAATCGCGGCATTGCAGTTGAGGGTCGCGGATAAAAATGCCGCTGTCCGCGTTGACTGCCGCGCGGAATTCCAGTTTGAGGATGAAATTTTTCGGAAATTCCCGCGTGGTCCAGAGAATCTGCATCAACCGCGGTTCGCGCGGGTTGACCACGAGCAATCCATCCTTCGCGGAGTAACGGCCGTCCGGGCTTTCCTTTTTGCCGTCAAAATTGTTGGTCTTATATCCCCAGCCGGTAAGATCTTTGCCGTTGAACAAACTGATGTAACCCTTCTGCGGCTTGAAGTCCGCCGCGCCCGCGCGGGGTGACACGAGCGAGCCAAGCAAGGTGGCGGCAAGAACGAAGGAAATGGAATGGAACTTTTTCATATTTTTTTTGGGGTTTGCTGAAGAAACGTTGCAATGAGAACCGGTTGATGATCAAGAGCGAAGTTTGTTTGCCTGACCGGTTCCCCGCCTTTGCTCGCATGATGGATTTGCCTGATTTTAGATTGAGAGCGGGCGGCTTTCGACCCTAACGTCCGTCAGTGTCATCGAATGCCAGTGAGCCCAACCCTTATCTCGTCCTGCGCAATCGTAGTTTCGTCCTCTACTTGATCGGCCGGTTCATCGCGTCACTCGGCCAGCAAATGCTCACGGTGGCAGTGGGCTGGGAACTATACGAGCGCACGCATTCGTCCCTCAACCTCGGGCTGGTGGGTTTGATGCAATTCCTGCCCATGATCCTGATGACGCTTCCGGCCGGCCACGTGGCGGACACCCGAAGCCGGAAACATATCATCGTGACCATGCAGGCGGTGCTCACGGCCGCCTCGATTGGATTGGCGCTCAT
>JBDSIW010000554.1:0-8628 GCA_039917795.1 Verrucomicrobiota bacterium
GGCGCTTGATTCTTTTGAGGAATCGCCAGCACCTTCTTTTTTTGTCGAAATATTTTCCTCGTTCGCTGCCAAATATTTCACCGCCAAATCGCGTTCTTCGTTCTTCGGCGCGCGACTTAAGGCGAGCCAAAAGATTTTCTCCACAACGGTTTCCAAATTTTCTTCTTTGGCGATTTCATCCAGCGCTTCGCCGGTATAAACGATTTTGTGAAGCTCGGTTCCGTTCAGAAGTTCCAGCGATTGCACGACGGCTGCTTCATCGGAGCGACCGGTGCTGACTTCGTTATGCGCGGGCGGGCGACCGAGCGTGCGGGTGAGAGGCGATGATGATTTGTCGAGGTAAGTGCGGTTCCCATTGGTCCAGCCGCTCGTGGTCGAGGCGCGGATGCTGTCGATGAGTTGCTCGGCGGTCAGGCGGCGCAACGATGGCGAGCGGATGTAGCGCGACTCAGTCGGCTTCTGTAAATCGAAATGGTCGGCCAGCGCGGGATGGTAAGCAAATTGATAGGCGCGACTGTTCAAAATGAGGCGCGTGGTGTGTTGAATGTCGTAACCGTTGCGTATGAAATCCTGCGCGAGCCATTCGAGCAATTCAGGATGACTGGGCGACTGATCGATGCGAAAGTCATCCACGGGTTCAAAAAATCCCAATCCCACGTAACGTTTCCAAAGGCGGTTCACGAGCGCCTTGGCAAAACGTGGATTGGTCGGGTCGATAAGTTGTTGCGCGACGCGATGGAGGCGGTTGGTTTCATCTTTCGGGACGTCGTTGGGAATATTCGGCATTTCGAATGGGAATTTCGCGGCGATGATTTGTCCGCTTTTTTGTTCGCATCGGATCAATTCCAGATCGTTGGTCGCAAACATTCCCGCGAATCCGAGGAAGCGTGCCTGCGGCCATTCCTTGTTGAGAAAATGACTGTGGCAACTGGCGCATTTCATTCCGGTGCCGAGAAAAACCTGGCTGACGTTCGCCGCAGTTTGCAAAGTCTCTTCGTGCGACTCGCTTTTGATGTAGCCCGAAATGACGCGATGCTGATTGGGCGAGTATGCTTTCGGCGCGCGAAAGCCCGGGAGCGTCGGGTCGATCAATTCCGCGACGAATAAATCGTAAGGCTTGTTCGCCTTGAAGCTGTCGAAAATCCATTGGCGATTATTACCGCGCGAACCAATCCCGCCATTTACGTCGGTTGTCGAGCTGCACAACGCCTCCTCCCAAAAAGGGGTCCAGTTCGCGGCATAATCATCGGTGCGCGCAAGAAGCGCCTCGATCAGCTTTGCCCTCTTGTCAGAAGATTGGTCTTCGACAAATTTCCGCGCGGCATCGGCGGGAGGAATCAGCCCGATCAAATCCAGATAAACTCTTCGAACAAAAGTGCTGTCGTCGCAAAGGCCGGGCGGCCTATTTGCCTCCGGCAATTTTGACTCGTTCCACTTGGCGGCGATAAAGGCGTCGATTGCTTTGTAGCCGCCGACATCAGGAGCCGGATTGGTTTCGTTCGAGGACGAGGGAGTGCGCCTCGTCACGTCGGCGGCTCCGGTGGATTCCGGAATCTTTGGTTCTGGCGGTAAGAACGTGATGCGAAACTGGCGCGTGACGTTGAACCGTTCTCTTGCGGAAAGGTTATCGTAAATCAGGCGATTCATCAACTTCTGCGCACCAGCGCTAAGGTTTCCAAAAGAAGTTTTCTCGGCGATGGACGCGACGTCGCCCGAGTCGTCTTTCGCCCCGGCAAAAATCCATTCGCGGATCAGATGCAATTCTTCTTCGCTCAACGCGGGCGAGCCTTTTGGCATTTGCGGACCGTCGGCGAGGCCACGAATATACTTCACCACCGAGCTTTCGTCCGGCTTGCCGGGAATCACGCCCGCCCCGGCCTTCTTCCCCTTCTGTTTCAAAGTCTGGACGGATGTGACTTCAAAATCGCTTTTACGATCCTCTGCGGAATGACATTCCGTGCAGGTATTGATCAGGATCGGTTTGATGTCGCGCGTGAAACTCACCTTGGCGGCGACCTCGGGATCAAGGGAATGAATCTTGATCTCGACTGGTTTCTTCCTGACTTCGGCGGAGAGACTGACGCGCTCAAAAAAACCGGTGGCGATCGCGACAACCAGCCAGAGCCGAATTAATTTTGAAAATTTGCAATGCGACTGATTCATAACAAAGCCGGTTTGCAACGATGCAAAAGGCTTGGGCGAAATTTACTTCGTCCCGCGGTCCCGCTCAACAGGCAATTCGCTTTGGAGATTGTAACAGGCGAGTTCGTGAGCATCGCGGACATAAAACCTGCCGTCCGCATAGGCTGGGAAGTTCCAGTTCTTCCCGCAGACCTGTGCGCGCCCCAGCTCGGTGTATTTTTCGGCACCGGCTTGGATTAGAATCAGTTCGCCGCCATCCGTCAGCACGAGAAGTTTGTCCGCCATCGAAATCGTCGAGGAGTTCTGTTCGCCGAAGCCAGGTTGCGTCCATTTCAATTCGCCCGTCTTCGCGTTCACGCAGACAAAGGATTTGTTTTGTCCCTGGCTGTAAAGGAAATCATCGACGCGCACTGGCGTGGAGAGGTTGATCTTCAAATTTTTGTTCGACCAAACCTCGGTCGCTTTGAAGGTATCGCCTTCTTTGGAAATCCTTTCGCACGCCAGCCCGATGGTGGTGGAATTGACAACGACATCGTCGCCGGAAATCACTGGAGTGGCGGCGTGCCGCTTCGCGAACGTTTTGAAGGGAATTGTCCAAAGCTCTTTCCCGGTCTCGCGATTAGCGGCCATCAATCGATCCGCGGTGAGCAAGAGCGCTTGCTTCACACCGGCGATCGTCGCGATCTGCGGCGAGGAATACGCGGCCTCATCCGTTCCCGTTTTCCACAAAACTTTCCCGGTCAATTTGTCGAAGCAGACGAGCGTCGAGTTGTTCGTCCCGCCCACCGGAACGAGAACGGCGTCGCCATCGATGAGTCCCGAGCCATTGTTGCCGCGGCGCGAGGCGACGCCTTCCTCCGATTTGCTCCCGAGAAATTTTACGCTGAAATCTTTTTCAAAGCTCGTTCCCCAAATAATTTTTCCGTCGGCGGAATTCAGGCAGCGAAATTCACCGCTACACGACTGGACGTAAACGCGGTCGCCATCGATAAACGGGGTACTCCTTGGACCAGCGCCCCATTCATCCGAAAAACGGCTGGCGATGGGCGTCTGCCAAATTTCCTTGCCAGTGCTGGCGTCGAGTTGATGAGCAACCTCCATCGTCCCATTCTCGTCACAGAAGATCACTTTGTTGTTCGCAACGATGGGCGACGAAAAACCGCCGCCTATTTTGATTTTCCAAACCGGAGAAAGGTTCGGCGGCAATTTGGTCAGGGGCTTTTCGTCGGTGGCGACGTGATTGTTTCGCGTCGGGCCAAGCCATTGTGGCCAATCGCCAGCGAACGAGGTCAAGGACGCGGTGAGAAGAATGAGGAATGTGGATTTCAAGGCAGAACGTGGTGGGTGATGGAACAGGTCGGGGTCAGGCTTTCAAAGTTGAATTGAATTTTGCCGCCGGAGGGAAATTGGCAACGATCTTCCTTCAAAACCCCAACGAGACGAATTCCAAATCCTGAATACAAAGCAATTCGTAATTTCGTATGAACTCGCATGACAGACTCTACCACTTCCCGTCCGCGATGGCGGAGACCGCATTTCGCGCCAGGTCCGCCGCAACGAGCGGGATGGCCTGCCGTTCTGCGCTCGCCAAGTCATTTCCGACGCGCACTGTCGTGCGACCTCGCACTAGGCGGTCGGCGGTAGTTTTGCCGGTGGAACGGTCAATCGCCACAATATGGACGGTAATCGTCAAATTGTAGTCCCGCACCGTCAAGACATCGCGCGCTTGAAAGGAGAGCGGGCTGCGTTCGTAGCGCGTGATCACTCCGTTGACAATTAGATCGCTGTCTCCGTGTGTCGCGAGCTTGTAGGTTCCATCCTGCTGCACGCGCCGCCGGATTTCCAATGTGACCGGCTCAATCAGGCGCGGTTCGAGGGTTTCGTTTTGGAACGGGTTGATCTGCACCGATTTTTCGCCGGCGCCCAATCCGTTGGTGGGGCCAAGCTGGTAACCCGCGCAACTCGCGAAAAGGAGGATCGCCGGGAGGCAAACTAAAAACCGGGCACGCATTTTATTTTTGGCCAACGCGTTTCTTCAATGAATCGATCCGCCCGCGCGCGGTCGCCGCCAATTGGGACTCGGGATCTTTCAAAAGGACTTCGTTGTAATAGATCAAAGCACCATCCCATTTTTTGTTCTTCTCGTAAAATTTGGCGGTTTGAAAACTGCCGCGCGCCTGCTCGACTTTCAAAGAGGTAATCAGCTTTTGCGCATCGCCGACCCGGTTGTCCGCGGGGTAAAGCGCCATGAAATCGGTCAGCGTCGCGATGGCCTGGGCGGCGACGCTTTGATCGTACTCCGCAGTCTTGGCCTGTTTGTTGTAAGCCAGGCCCGCTTTGTAAACGGCCTCCGACGCAACTTCCTGTCGATCGTTGTATCGATCCGCCGCGCGTTCGTAGGCTTTGACCGCCAGCGGATAATTCGTTTGTTTTTCGCGCGCTGCGCCGATGCTCATTTGCGCTTCCGGAGCGATTGGGCTGTAAGGCCCGTTCTTGATAATTTTGGCGTACATGTCCGAGGTCTTTTCCATGGATCGGAAGAAGGGAATAACGCCCAAGATTCGAAAACGTTGACCGCCGAGAAAGCGCGTGGCAATCACGAATTGCCGTTGAAGAATTTCCTGGAAGACATCGATCTTGGGATATTTCTCGATGACCTGTTGATAAGCCTTGAAAGCCTTTTCGTCCTGCCCGCGCGCTTCGTAGGAACGGCCAATGAGGTATTGTGCTTGGGGTGCGTAATCGGACAGCGGCCAGATTTTGACGACGCGCCGGGCGGCTTTCAAAGTGAGGCGGTGATTCTTTCGGTTCAAAGCCTGCTGGGCGACTTCAAGCTGGTCTTTGGCGCGAGTCCGCTGCCATCCGCCCGTTGCGCCTGGGGTTTCATAGGTCCAACCTTCGCCGGGAACGTAAATCAGCGGCGCGGGGGAGCGGAAAGGAAAAGCCAACAGACACGTAAAAAGCAGCGCGATGCGAACAGACCAACGATTCATGGCAGTGACCGTAACGAAGCGATTTTCTCAAGTCAAGGCAGGCAGCCTCGCGGCGCAGTTAATCCGGCTTCAGCCTTTGTAAACGATGAAGACGCCGTAGTCCGTCATGTTCGCACGAGTGTTCAAATCGAAATGGCTGTAGTTGATCGGCGTGACGCTGACCAGATTTTCCGAACCGATTTTGGAGAGAAACTCGGAAACCACTTCATCAAATCGATCGTGGCCCACCTCAAGGCACTCGGTTCGTTTGATCGTCCGGACCCGAACTTTTTTTTCTGTGCCGGACGAAGCGACATCCAATGGCCGGACTTTTTTCTGGATCAACACTTCGGTCGGGGTCGAGCGCACCGGCACGGCGAAATGCTTGTCTTCCTTGGCCGCCGCCGACGTGGAAATGGGATTAATGGAGCGCACCGTTTGCGGTTCGGCGGCGGGAATGGTGATGGTATGCCCGCACGATGGGCAGTCGATCTGGCTGCCCGCCCCAGACGGATCAACGGAAAGTTCCTGGTCGCAATTTTCGCATTTAAAAATCAGGTCCATAAATTCTGGGCTTTCGCAGCGGGGTTTGATGCCGAGATTAAAAGCTCGCGCGTCAATACTCCAGAAGAAACCTCGAAATCATTCGTAAGTTTTTTCCAGTTGCTTCATGCGCCCATAAATCGGCGAGGTCGTGGGCGTCCGATCTTTCACGCGGGCGAAAACTCTTTTCGCCTCAGCGGGATCTTTTTGCGCAACCAGCACGACGTAATCCAATTCAATCGAAGCGAGGCGTGGATCGCTGACGGTCCGGCCGTATTGAATAAGGAACTGCTTCAGGCCGGTCGCACCTTTGCCCCGCGCCCCCTCGAGAGCCCCTTCGAGGGACGCGGGCAGGCCGGAGAGCTGGCTGCCGGAAAGTTCCGCCTGCACTTCGGCGGAACTGGCTTTCGACTTTTCCTTTCCCCGAACCTCAACCCAATAAGAGTAAATTTGCCAGCCGCCGAATCCGGCGCCGACGATGATAAGGATGGCAATGAGAACTTTCATGTTTCCTGAACGCGCTCGATGCGTGCGCCGAGTTTGCGCAGCTTCGCATCAATTTTTTCGTATCCCCGATCCAGATGATAAACGCGATTGACCTGCGTCGTGCCTTTAGCCGCCAGCCCCGCGATAACCAGTGCAGCGGAAGCACGCAAATCGCTCGCCATGACCGGCGCGCCGCTCAGTGGCTTCCCGCCTTTGACAATCGCGCTGGGGCCTTCAATGGCGATTTCCGCGCCGAGTCGCGCCAATTCGCTCACGTGCATGAAGCGCGATTCAAAAATTCGCTCGGTGATAATGCTGATGCCCGGGGTCAACGCCATCAAGACCATCATTTGCGCCTGGGCATCGGTTGGAAATCCGGAATACGGCAGCGTGGTGATGTCCACTGGCTTTAATTTCCCTTTGCGCTTCACCGTGAGGGATGAGCCGTTGCGCTCGATTTTCACACCCGCCTCCCTGAGCTTATCCAGCACCGCGTTCAGGTGATCGGCCCGCGCCCCGTGGATTGTTACCTCGCCGTTTGTCGCCGCGGCAGCGATGGCGAAAGTCGCAGCCTCGATTCGATCGGGAATGACTTCGTGCTCCGCGCCATGCAAGGTTTTCACTCCCGTGATCGTCACGGTGGGACTTCCCGCGCCCGTGATTTTCGCCCCCATCGCGTTCAAAAAATTCGCCACGTCCACCACTTCGGGTTCGCACGCGGCACTTTCAATAATGGTCACCCCTTCCGCCAGCGACGCCGCCATCATGATATTTGCGGTGCCGAGCACAGTGGGTCCGGCGCGACCGCCCAAAAACAATTCGCCACCTTTCAATTTTGGCGCGGTGGCATGGACATATCCCGCTTCGATTTTTATTTTTGCTCCGAGCGCTTGAAATCCTTTCAAATGCAAATCAATGGGGCGCGCTCCAATGATGCAACCGCCGGGAAGTGAAACGGTGGCCTTGCGCAAACGTCCGAGCAACGGGCCCATGATGCAAACTGAGCCGCGCATTTTTCGGATCAAATCATAGTCGCCGAGAGGCTTTATTTTTGCAGCGCGAACCGTGAGCGTATCGCCTTCGAATTTAACTTCTGCGCCAAGCGTTTGCAGAATTTGCCCCATGAATTTCACGTCGCTCAAATCCGGCACGCGACGGATGATACAGGTTTCCGAGGTCAACAGTGTGGCCGCCATAATCGGCAGCACGGCGTTTTTCGCGCCACTGATGGTGACCTCGCCGTGAAGCGGCACTCCGCCTTTGATTGATAAGCTGTCCATTTAAAATCTACTTTCCGTCTGCTGAATTATTTTTGGCGCGCGATTAAAAATCGCGGCCGCTGAGTGTAGTCAGCCTCAACCGCCTCGACAACCCACTTTTGTTTCTCGAAAATTTCGCGGATTTCCTGGGCTTGTCCATCGCCAAACTCCAGCATCAACACGCCTTCGGCTTCGAGCCTGTCTTTGGCTGTGTCGCTCAGAATTCGAAAGCAGGCCAAGCCATCTTCACCGCCATCGAGTGCCAGCGCCGGATCGTAATCCCGCACCTCGGGCTCCAGGGTGGGAATTTCTTCGCTCGGAATGTAGGGCGGATTCGCCACGATCAAATCAAATTTCGCTCCACATTTTAGCGCGGCAAATCCATCGCCCAGATGAAATTCAATGCGACCGGCCACTTGATGCCGCGATGCATTCTCGCGCGCGACCGCCAGCGCGTCATTGGAAATATCCAGCGCGTTGATTTTTGCCAGCGGACATTTGACCGCCAACATCACCGCCAGGCAACCACTTCCAGTGCCAAAATCCAGCGCCGAGTTTGCGTTCGATTTTTCCGATCGTTTCGAAAGAAATTTCCACGCTCGTTCCGCCAGAATTTCCGTTTCGGGACGTGGAATCAGCACATGGCGGTTCACCAAAAATTCGAGCCCGCAAAAGTTGGTGCTGCCTATGAGATGTTGCAACGGCTCGCGATTGCCTCGCCGTTTGACCAGTTCGCGAAGCGGTTCGAGTTCCTGCTCCGCCAGCACGCGTTCGAAATTCAAATACAATTTCATGCGAGGCATTTTCAACAAATGGGCGAGCAGGAGTTCCACCTGAAGCCGCGGCGATTCGACACCTTTCCTGGCCAAAAACTCCGCGCTGCGCTGAATAACTTCCAGGACGGTCACAGGCGAAAACTAAAATCAGTTCCAACGGTTCTAAAGGCTAAAATCGCTCGATGGAAAATTCTCTCGGTGCCAGGCGGGATTTGATACGCGTTGGGAAACACCGCTAAAATGGATTTGCCCATCACAACAGCCTTGAAGAACTTGCGGCAAAATCCTATTTTCCACGGCATGAAACGACTTCTCCCCCTGCTCCTCGCGGCAGGAATGCTCCAGCTTCCAATGTTTGCGCAAAACTCAAACGCTGCTTCCGACATCGCAGACAGGCAAGAAGCAGAGGAACGTTATAAGAGGATTACCGCGGACGTGGAGAGCCTGCTG
>JBDSIW010000555.1:0-4479 GCA_039917795.1 Verrucomicrobiota bacterium
GGCACCAATCTCGTCGATGGCGCGAGCACGAACAACTTCGGCTCGGTCACAATCGGCGGGAACAACAGTCTGACCTTCACCATCACGAACACAGGCGACGCCGACATCACCGGCCTGACGATCAACATTGATGGCGCCGACGCATCCGCTTTTTCAGTCACCACGAGTCCGGTTGCTCCGCTGATTCCGAATGGCAGCACGACCTTTACAGTGCGCTTTGCACCCACGAGCACCGGTTTGAAAACCGCCGCGCTGCACATCGCGAGCAACGACAGCGATGAAAATCCCTTTGACATTATCCTGACCGGGACCGGTTTAGCCGTGGCCACGGCACCGGAAATTGCCGTCGAACAACCGGCTGGCTCGAATATTCCAGACGGCGGGAGCAAGGATTTCGGCTCGGTCACAATCGGGGCGAATAACAGTCTGACCTTCACCATCAAAAACACCGGAACCGCTGATCTCACGGGATTGGGACTCACCATCAATGGCGCGGATTCGAGCCAGTTCAGCATCACCGCCAATCCCAATCCACCCATCAGCGGACCCAATGGCACCACGACATTCACGGTGCGCTTTGCACCCACGAGCACAGGTTTGAAAATCGCCGCGCTTCACATCGCGAGCAACGACAGCGATGAAAATCCCTTTGACATCACCCTCACTGGGACTGGGACGGGCGTTGTTGTAACCACGAACGTGGTTGTGGCATCGGTTTCGCCCATCACGTTGAATCCACAAACCGGATTGTTTGAGCAAACGGTTCGTTTATCCAACAACGGTTCCAGCACGGTCACAGCCGCACGATTATTGATCCAGTCGCTGCCGTCCGACGTGCGGGTTTACAACGCGACGGGTACGAACAACGGCATCCCTTTCGTGCAGCATAATTTTTCACTGGCACCGGGCGGTTCCGTGGATTTCGTGATCGAATATTATCGGGCAAATCGCCAGGCCATTCCGCAACCAGTCTTTGTGGCCCAGGACACCACACCGATCATCGTGGTTTCCAACGGGACGGTCATCGCCATTGATCGCAACGTGCAACTGGCCAGCGGCCGCTTCCTGATCGAATTTTCCGCCACTCCCGGACGCATCTATGCAGTGGAATACAGCAGCGACATGACCAATTGGAAAGCGGCCAATCCCACGATCGTGGCCCCGTCCAACCGCGTGCAGTGGTACGACGATGGTCCGCCCAAAACTGAGAGCAAACCCACCAGCGGAAGCCGTTTCTATCGGGTCCTGGAACAACCTTAACTGAGTCTCGCCAAACCAACCCACCGCCTTTTATGAATCGAATTTTTTTATCCACCACGCTTACGCTTGCAGCCGTCTCGCCACTTTCTCTGCGGGCCGCAGATTCTCTCGAGAACCCGAACCGCTTTAGTTTCGGTCCACGCTTTGGCATGAACTTCAAGGCCGCTTTTCATAATCGGCCCGCAGCGAATCCCGGCAATTCCGCCTCTGATCCGGGTGCCGCGACGGGCGGGGTGGATCACACCTACGATGACGGTTACGTCCTTATCGACAGCAGCGGGAACGCGGGCGGCGTCACTTGGAACTGGGGCTACCAAAATGCGTCGCAGGTGGCGGGCGATACGATGCAGTTTCACGCGCGGCAGGCCAATGCTTCCGGCGCATCAAACCAAAAGGGCACGGACGACCCACAGTACGGGGGCGAATTTACTTATCAACGGGTACTCGGACTCCTGCCACTGCCTTCGGCCCGATGGGGTCTTGAAGCCGCATTTGGCTTCACGGATCTCGACCTTCGCTCGCAACAGCGTGGAGCGGGCTCCTCCACATTGACCACCGATACATTTTCATTAAACGGAGTTCTGCCACCCGGCGCCGGTTACAACGGCACTTTCGCGGGGCCGGGCGCTCTCCTCGGCGATGTTCCGACCCGCTCGGTCAGGGCTGGCACGCTGACCACCCGGCAAAAATTGAGCGGCCAGGTTTATGGCCTGCGCTTCGGGCCTTTCGCGGAATGGAATTTCACACCGGAGTTCAGCCTCTCGGCCAGCGTCGGCCTGAGCCTGGTGCCCGCTTCTATTGATTACGATTTTTCAGAAAGTGCTAGCATCACCGGTGGAGCGATATCGAGTACTCGCGGGCATTCTTCAAAGACGGAATTGCTCTACGGCCCCTACGTCAGCGCGATGCTTCGCTACGATTTCTCCGAGCATTGGGGAGTATTTATCGGGGCTCAATTCCAGAGCCTGAACGACCTGAAGCAATCCTCGGGCACGCACAGTGCGAGGCTCGACCAGGGCGCAACGGTCTTCGCCACTGTTGGGGCAAGCTGGAGATTCTGACACCCGCTCGCCGTCGACTTCGATTGAGATCGGATCTGCGTTTAGGGGCGTGCCATTCCGTGTGCGCTGACCGGTGCAAGGCTGTGCCCGGCGCGCACGGAATGGCGCGGACTCTCCGCCGAGGCGATTCATTTGCGATGCCGTCGCCCAAGCAACGAACTCGGTCGCGACGACTTTAATCTCCCGATGGTTCCCCCGTCATCCGCCAATGCCAGCAACTGACCGGAAAATTCAAACCAGAGAGGAGATCCCAGCGGGACGCTGCCGGCGTCTTTCGAATTTCGATGGGGTAAAGACCCCATAGCAGCGCAATTTTTTCCGCTCTAATTTTACGTCATGCAAGTCCATCGACAGAACAACCAAATGACGTTTGGCGACTTCATCATCGCAGTTTATGACGATTGCGATCCGCGTCAGGCGCGAGGATTTATCTGGCTCGCGGTCAACACCCGTTTGATCCAGTTTGCGGGACAAAGGCGCTTCGTGTTCGCTCAACAAAAACTTTTTGAGAGGAACGCCCCTAGAGCCGGAACGTTCGCGTCTCTTGCCCTTCGCTTTAAAAACGTTCGCACGGATCGAAACCAATCAGGCCTGCGATGGATCACCGCGATTCCAGGAGTCAAAACTTCGGCACGCAGCCGCCTCGCCCGAACGCAGCGAAAGAAATCTTCCCCGTGAATCCGCGACGACAATTCACGACGTGGTTCGCGCCATTCGACGGTAAAGGCCTGTTCGCCGGCGCGTTGCTGCCCGGCGGCATAAATTTCTGAGGAGCGGAAACCAATTTATCCCCGCTACCAAAGAGGTGGCGGACCTTTCCCTCGAAAACCTGGTCAATTCAAAGTCACATCCATCTCCAGGAAAGAGGAGAACCTACCCAGGATTCGCAAAACGGAGTGGGGTAAAGACCCCATGGCGCATTCGCTCTTGCGAAGTCATCCTTCCCCATCATGGAATCGAATCACCTCGCGGAATGGAAACAAACCGCGCCCGGAATTTGGAGCAGATTTAATGAAAGCGAATCCGCTCCCGCGAAAAAGCCCGTGCGCAAATTAACTTCGCTCATGGCTATTCAGCCCCCACCCGGAACAATCCGGCAACGGGGCGAACGTCGTCTCCAGCCCAGACTGTAGGCGGGGAATCAACGTTAGCGCTCTAAAAAAATCTCTCACCCGCCCGATTGTCGCACTCTCCCTTTCCGTCTGTGCGAGCCTTCGCCCCCGCGCCGGCATTCGCCGATTTCAACGCCGAGAATTGGTTTGCCATTGCATCCGGTCGCGATAATTTCCTGCCGCTTCCTCCGGGAGCCGTTCGCCGGGCCACGGTGCCGCCCGCCCGCTGTTATGAGCATTGAGAATTGTCCCATCGTCACCCCCAAGGATCGCGAACCCGCCACCCAGGTGCGGGTCGAACTGGCCACTCGCATCACCACCCAGCACATCCATTATCGGTCCGGCAATGAAGAAGCCGCCGCCGAAAGTGTCGCCAAACTTTTTCCGATTGTTCGCGAATTACTGGTCGTTCATTGGCAGGCGAAAGCCTTCGAGTGGGTTGCATTGCGCTTGTTGAACGAAACCATTCGACCCTACACTGCCCGATGGCACGGATGGATCGTCGAAAAAAATTTTAGCAGCGAGCAGACGCGGCGCGTTTTCCGCTCGGAACTGCAGAACCTGCAGAAAGAATTGGAAATCTATCTCCACGCTTTCGCTTCGCTCGAACAGGGAAATACACCCGACCTTCGCACCGAGGAATCCAATCGCAAACGGGAAGCTACCGCATCCCTCGGGAGCGATTGCCTTCGGGCCGGGATGAGTGACCAGGTCGCCGTCGCGGGAAATATTAGCATCCAGGAAATCAACGACACCGAGCGCCGGGAAATCCTGGCCCGGCGAGCCCTGTTCGGCCGAGCCCCGCTGGATCATTCACAAACTCCGCTGGAGAACGCGACCGGCCTGGCTTTATCCGGCGGCGGAATTCGCTCCGCCACCTTTTGCCTCGGTGTCACGCAAATCCTCGCCCGCAAAAAGTTGATCGAGCAGTTCGACTACCTCTCAACCGTCTCGGGCGGCGGCTACCTTGGGAGCTTCCTAAGCTGCGCGCTGGGAACGCATACTGAGACGGGAACGGCGGCAAGTCATTCCCCTGCTCGCGCGAC
>JBDSIW010000556.1:0-5341 GCA_039917795.1 Verrucomicrobiota bacterium
TCAAAATTTCTCAACAATCGTTTTTGTTTTATCCGTTGCCACTGTTGGAACCGGGAGAAACCCTGACAGATTCGTTTCGAAACGTAACCCCTCAATTTAGGCGAGCGATTCTTGGGTGAAGATTGGAGCGCAGCCGGAGAAAAGCTTGAAATCGACGGGAAAGATATTCGACGAGTCGATTTTCTTTCTCTGTCACGTCGGCTTCTCATCTGTGTCATTGCAAATTGAACGACAGCAGTGGACGGCCAATTTTACAGGAAAACAGGGGCTAATCCGCATTGTTCCCGGCCGGGGATTCAATCTCCCATCCCGGGCGCTCGGCGTTTCCGGAATCCGATCGTGGTGGCCGTTCAATCAGAATCTGTTCGAAAAACCGTTTCCTTGCGAAGATCAATCTTCGACTTTAGTTATTCCATGTGTCCAAGCAGCGTCCAAGCAAAACTGTTTCTCGGAAAGCGGCTCACCCATCCAGAAGTCGGATTACTGGATTCAACGCTGCGTATTGGCGACGGCGACTCTTCAAGAATAGTTTTACGCGAGACGGCAAACGCACCGCTCTAAAAGGGTGGTCCGTAAAAATTCAGCATGAGGGGCGCCGTCAAACTTTTTCCCTGACCGCCTCGAACCGCGAGGAAGCCGCCCGTGAGGCATGGGAGATTTACCGAACGCTCATTTCGCCTGGCCGAGAAGTGGCGGCCAGTCGGCTTGCCCGCAAATACTCTGATTCCACTTCGACGCAGCCCGAGACTGCGCTCGATCCGCTGTTTGTAAAAGATGCTGATTATTGGAAGCCTCGTTTGCTCTATCGAAAACACCCCGAGACGCTGCACCCAAAAGGGACCAACGAGTTTTCTGTAAGAATTGAACACGCAGGAACAAGCCATTATTTTCCGCTCGGGACGGACAACGAAAGCGAGGCGGCCCATCAAGCCCTGCGGATTTATCAAACGGTAAGCAGGGAGGGATGGGTTGCGGCGGGGTCCAGTTTTCCGAGTGAATTGACTCTGGCGTTGCGCTGGCTGGAGAATCCGGTGGCCTGGACTTACACGACGCTGCACACGCAAAAAAACAGGAGTCCAGTCCGATCCCCCGCCGATCAGGCGAATGCGCCGGGCGGAATCAGCGTGGCGATCCTCGAACCGGATGACGGAATCCGTTTGGCCCTGGCCAAATGCGTCAACTGCCAGAGTGGATTCCATTGCGCGATGATCTTCGCCAATGCAGCGGAGGCGCTCCGGGAAATTCCCCGGCACCGTTTGCAACTGTTGATGGCGAACGACGTTTTGCCAGACAAGTCCGGCCCGGAAGTTGTGGAAATAGCGCGCCGCTTCACGCCCCAAATTGCTGGAGTGATCTATTCAGTTTACGAGGACAGCGACAAACTTTTCTCGGCCGTTCCAGGCGGCGCGGCGAGCTACCTCCTGAAGCGCATCTCGCCTCTCCACTTATTGGAGCCGCTGGCGGAAATGCGGGAGCCTATCACACCGGAGCAGATTGCTCATCGAGTCCGGAAATATTTTCAAAGCCTGCTCACGCCCTTGCCCGCCGCCGCTTCGAGTCTGGAACTTGCCAGACTCACTCCCCGCGAGCATGAAATTCTAACCCGGTTGAGCAAAGGCGGCGTGGCCAAGGAAATCGCGCACACCCTCGGCATCAGCCTTTGGACGGTGCATGGCCATGTGAAAAATATTTTCGAAAAACTCCACGTCCACACTCGCACCGAAGCGGTCGTGAAGTTTCTCCAGAAATGAAGCGCAGCCATTGCGCCGTCACGAAAACGCCCATCCGCGCAGACGATAAAACCAATTCGTTCGCCCACCAAAACAAGGCATTGTGAGAACGCGTTAGGGGTATAGTCTGGCCCACATCTGGCGCGTCCGGATTTCGAAGCTGAAATTCTGTTTTACCAGAACCCATGAATTATTTCTGCCGAACTTCAATCCCGGCGATCGCCGCCCTTGTTTTTTCTTTCGCGATTTTCGAGATCCAGCTTGTGGCCGGGCCGGTCACTCTGCCGTTGCCGATTTACCTTGAGACATTTGATGGCACGGTCGAAGGCGGTTTGCCTGCCGGCTGGTCGCGCACAAATTATTCAACGTTACCCTCGACCAGTTCCAATCTCGTGGATTTGGATTCCGCATCGTATGCCGGTTGGCTGGTGGTGGACCGCGGTCGCTTCACATCCAATTTCCTGGCTTACAGCAGTCATTCTTCGCAGGACTATTCGCGCGTCCTTTCGTCCAACCCGGCCAACGTGGTCAATGGCCAGGCCGTGACGAATCTCGCCAAAGGCAAATTTGTATTCTGCACCTCGGCCTGGCGCGAGGGCAGCCAGATCCAATACTTGTTTTCACCGGATTACAATTTGGCGGGCCGAACCAATATTTACGTCTCGTATCACAGCATCTATGAACAAAACCAGGATAGCCTTGGCGCGGTGGAATACTCGGTGAACGGCGGCGCGAATTGGCTGCCGATTGTTTACATGCTCGACGGGCCCGATGTCCTTACCGGCACGAATGGAGCGGTGGACGCGGTCAAAACTTTCACCAACCGTTATGCGGACGTGGCCACGAATTTTATCAGCGGCGTTTCGTATGGCGGATTTTACGGCGCGTTCATCGCCGCGCCCATCTCGCAAGCCCTCGCGCCCTACATCAGCCCTCGCGTCGATGATAATCCGGTGGAATCAAAACGCGTGGAACTTTTTCGATTAACGGCGGCGGACAACCAACCCGCCGTGCGTTTTCGTTTCGCGCAGGCGGGCGCGGATAGCTGGTATTTCGGGGTGGATGACTTCGGGCTTTACAGCATCACGCCTGGCGCACTCCCAGTCATCTCGAACGCGCCGCCGGATTTGACGGTCAGCGCCGGCTCAACTGCGACCTTCAATATTTTAGCGGGCGGCGCTCCGCCGCTCAATTTCCAGTGGCGCGTGAACGGCACGAATATCCCCGGTGCCACCAACTCCACGTTCATTCTCTCTGCCGTGGACACCGGCCAGCAGGGAATTTACACCGTGGTGGTCGGCAACAGTTCAGGCGCAATCGAGAGCGGTGGCGCTGCGCTGACGGTTTATTTCCCGGTTGTGACCGGCCAATGGGACTTCGACGCGGGCGACCTGCGGCCCACCGTCGGCGCAGAATTGGAATATCTCGCCGACACCGCGACCCTCACCACCTTCCCGGAAAAGGTGATCGACGGCGAGCCGGCGCGGGTGATGGGTTTTGGCAGCAACGCCATCAATCAAGGCTATCTCGTGCGTCATGGAGCCAAGCCAAATGGCGGCGGGAAGTTCGTCAATCAATACACCTTGATCATGGATGTGATGTATCCCGTCCCGAGCAGTGGTTATGGGCGGGCTTTGTTTCAAACCGATCCGTTCAATCACTCCGGTAACGCGGCGGAATTCCTGGTCGGCGATCTCAACGCGTTGCCGGATGCAAATGGCATCGGGGCCGATGAACAATTCAACGGCCCGTTGTCACCGGACAACTGGTATCGCATCGCTTTCGCCGTTGACCTGACCGCGCCAGCCAGCCAGCGCCTCGCCAAATACGTCAACGGCAGCAAAGTGGCGACGCAATCGCTGGACGAAGGCGTGGATGGACGCTACGCGCTCGGCCCGACCGCGCAACTTTTTGCCAGCGGGACGGGCTCGGGAAATTTTACCCGGCCGGGTTTCGTCAACAGCATCCAATTCGTGAATGGCGCAATGCTGCGATCCGCCATCGCGGCGCTGGGCTCTCCCGTGGCGAACGGTTTGCCTGCGGGGAATGCTGCCGTGCGGATTACCAACCTGACGACGGGCGCGGCTTCCGTGGCGTTGAACTGGTCGGCTCCAGACGGGGTCTGCTTCGTGGAGCGAACAACAAATTTATCTTTCCCAAATTGGCAGGTGATCAACAACGCGATTACGAATCGCCACCTCGATATTCCGATCACCAGCACAACGGCGTTTTATCGGGTGGGCCAGACCTGGCCGGACATCCGCGTGGGCCAGTTGCCGGACGGAGAGCAATCGATACCGACGAAACAAATCCTCCGCGCCGCCGGGAAACAAATTCAGTTTCCGGGACGCCCGGTCGGTTTGGTGATCTCGCCGGACGGGAAAACAATTTACATAAAAAACATCAACAACCTGGTCGTGGTGGAGGCAGCGAGTTGGGCGGTGCTGCAAACCTCCGGCTATCCCGGGAGCGGCGCCTCGCTTCACGGAATCGCAATGCGCCACAGCGGTTCTCACATTTACGTCACCGGCGCGGGAAACGAACTCTACGAGTGGGCGGTGGCGACGAATGGGATGGTGAGTTTTGTGCGAACCATTGCGATGCCGGGTGGCTCGTATCCGTGCGGACTCGCCATTTCCGCCGACGATTCCAAAGCGTACGTTTGCCTCTCGATTGCCAACAAACTGGCGGTGGTCAATCTGGCGAACGGCACAGTGACCCAACAAATTTCTGTGGGCGTCGCGCCTTGGGATGTCGCGCTCTCGCCGGATGGCAATACGGCGTATGTTTCTGATTGGGGCGGTCGCTTCCCGAACGGCTCCGACCTGACCGCGCCCTCGGCCGGAACGCAGGTGGTCATCGACAGTCGCGGGGTGGCGGCAAGCGGCGTGGTGTCCTTCGTGAATTTGCAAACCGGTTTGCAGACCGCGCAGACGGCGACGGGATTGCATCCATGCGATCTGGAGTTGAGCGCGGACGGATCGACCCTTTATGTGGCGAACTCGAACTCGGATACCGTGAGCGTGATCGACACGGCAACGCGGATGGTGAAGGAAACGATTTTAGTGCGGCCCGACCCGACGTTTCCTTACGGGAGCCAAAGCACCGGATTGGCGCTCAGCAAGGATGGTTCGAAATTGTTCGTGACCAGCGGGGGAAACAACGCGGTCGCCATTGTGGAGCTTCCCAATGCGCAACACACAAACAGTCTGGTCCAGGGATTTCTGCCGACCGACTGGTATCCGGGCGCAGTCGCGGCAGATACCAATCACCTTTATGTGGCCAACGTGAAAGGGTTGGGCAGCCGAAATGGCCAGCCCGTCACCACGTCGTGGCAGATCGGGGCGCATCTCGGCACGGCTAACAAGATTCCACTTCCCACCACAGAGGCGTTGAGCAAATACACCGCGCAGGCCTTCGAGGACGGGCGTGTTCCGCAAATCAAGAAAACTCAACAGACGCCAATTGCCGGCCAATCGCCCGTGCCCGTGCCGCGACGCACCGGCGAACCTTCGGTTTTTCAGCACGTCGTTTACATTCTCAAGGAAAACAAAACCTACGACCAGATGTTCGGCGACATCGCACAGGGCAACGGCAATTCCAATCTTTGC
>JBDSIW010000557.1:0-3766 GCA_039917795.1 Verrucomicrobiota bacterium
TTAATTTATTTGGCTAATCAGGTGGTAATTTTCTCCTGAATTCTATTGCGCAACGCAGAAGAGATGAAGCCCAAATCCAATTCCGAGATCCTGCATCAGACGGCGGACGGTAAAACGCGTTTGGAAGTTCAAGTTTCAAGGCGAAACCGCTTGGTTGTTGTTTCAGACGAGTCAGCAGAACGTTAGTTTGCACATTTAAAACATCTTTGAAGAGAGCGAATTGACATCGGAGGCAACTCACAAGGAATCCTTGTTAGTTCGAACTCGGCGTCTCCGCGTCTCTGCGGTTCAATTGAATTAGCGCGCCCGCTCAATGCTGCGGCGTTTGTAGAGGAACTCAAACATGTTGCCTTCATGCGGTTGGTCCCAGGAAATTTTCATCGTGGAAATCGGGCCGATGTTCAATCGCTCGATATGTGGAAACTCCGTGAGTTGTTCGATGAAATTTTTGTCTTTCGTAATCGCAGTGACAGCGAGTGAATAGCCAATTTGTTTCAACATTTCGTTTTGCGGCACTTCAACCACGCTGGCGTAGGGACAGAGAAATTCCTTATTGGCGAGCGGATGCGCAAACGAATCGCACTTAACAATCGTCGGACGCATGTAAGTTCCGCCGTCGGATTCGACTTTTCTCGAGCCATTGCGATATTTAGTCGTCGCGTCGGTTCCGCCTGCTGTTTTCAATCCTTCTTCAATTTGCGCATCGATAAATTCAGCCATCTTCACATTGGCGAAGCCCGAGAGCTTCGCGTCTTCATCGTCCGCCTTCGTTGGCTGAACCGGTCCGAGTTTTTGTGCGAGCGCATCAGCAATTTCCGCCGCATATTTCGGAACCACAATCGCCGAAGCATTGATGCACGAACGACCGCCATTATCCGCAATCGATGAAATCATCACATCGATGTAATCGCGCCAGTTTTCGATTTCATCGTCGCCGATGAGAATCTTGCTCCAACCTGGGCCGTGCAGTTGAATCGAAGGATTGTTGGCGTACTGGGCCATGGTGTTTTTGTCGCCAAAAATCAAGGCCCGTCCGCAGCTCTTCAAGATCTCGCCTGCGCCGTCGTGATCGGTTGGGTAAAATCCAAACGCCTCCGCTGGGCAACCCGCCGCGATGAACGCCTGGATCAAACGGTACGGCGTCCACGGTTCTTCTTTTCCCGGTTTGATGATGACGGGAATTTTCAGCGCGATGGCCGGAAGCCAAAGAGAATTCACCGCGGGTGAATTGCTCGGCATGACCAGCCCAAGCGCTTGCGTGGTGGGAAAGAAACTGAGCTTCGTCCCGAATTGCTCGCCGAAGCCGCGGTCGAGAATCGAGAGGTCGAGCCCGCGCGTCAAACCGTTCAAAATGGTTTCCAGATTGGTCAATGCGTGGTGAATCTTCTGCATGTTGCGACGCACCATCACGTGCGGCAATCCGCTCGTGGAGGAAAGCGTTTCGATGTATTCCTGTGGCGATTGCTTGTGGCCTTTATCGCCGAAGGGCAGGATGCCATTCAGAAACAGCTCGCCGGCCTTGGCGGAAATCTCGATGAGCTGCGCAACCGTGAAATTTTTCAACGCCGCGCGCGATTCGCCAATCCGTTGCAGATCTTTGCGAATGATTCCCGCATTGACCGTACTGACCTGTGCGATGGTTTCGCCGGTGCGATGATTGAGGATGTTGATCTTGTCGAGGCTTTCGTAGTTTTTTCCGCGGCGAAGAACGGGAATGTGGGGGACAGCGCTCATAGAATTCTTTTTAGATTTGCCTCGGTAATACTCTTAAGGATCGTTCGTTCGGGACATACTTCCACCTGTAAATAATTCGGTAAAGATTCACTTTGCAATCCTTCAATTGATCCGCCGCGAAGTGTGAAAAATCCGCTTTTCCCTTGAAACTCTTGCTCGCTCTGCGTCAATCGGGCAACCCTTTTTCTTATCTGGGAGGCAATGCGATTTTTATCTGTAGCTGAACGGGAATTGCAATCGGCCTCGCGTCGGGTCGGCACTTACCGGACTCGCTGGCTCGCGGCCGCGGGGTTCTTACTTCTTCTCCTGTGGATGGCGTGGGTTTACGACTTGTTCCAGAATCGAAACGCGGGGCCGGAGGTTTTCCGCGCGGCCTCCCTCGTCATTTTCTTTTATTGCCTCTTCGTCGGCGCGGCGGGAACGGCCGATTGCCTGAGTCGGGAGAAACGGGACGGCACGCTTGGACTTCTTTTTCTCACCAATTTGAACAGCGCGGAAATCGTGCTGGGAAAACTTTGCTCCAATGGGCTGATGTTGATCTATTCCCTGGTCGCCATTTTTCCCATCCTGGCTTTGCCCGTGCTGATCGGCGGCATCTCCGCCGGAAACCTCGGGCGCACGGTTCTCGCTCTGGCCAATGCGCTTCTGTGCGGCGTCGCGATGGGCTTTGTCGCATCGGCGGTGAGCGTGCGGCAATTTCCCGCCGTGGCGCTGGCCACTTCACTCACCCTGCTGGCGGGGGCGACTCCACTTTTGCTGGCGGAAGTTCTGCCGAAAATGAGCTATCCGCAAATCTTCGCCACGATGCTCAGTGAATTTTGCCCGCTGAATATTTTAAACACGGCGGACGACGCCAAGCCGCTCTTCAAGGCGCGCGAGTATTGGCTCGCGTTGGCCGGTTCCGTTTCGTTTGCTCTCGGCTCGTTTGCTTTCGTGGCCTGGATTATCGGCAAAACCTGGCGCGACCGTCCGAAGAGTGTCCCGCTTTGGAGTCGTGTGAGTCTGGGTAAAAATTTTCGCGAGCGCTCAAATGCCTCTCGAAAGGCTTTTCGCCGGCGGTTGCTGGCGATAAATCCAATCTTCTGGCTCGCGGGCCGGCAAAGAATCAGCGCGCCGGTTTTCATGCTGATCACGGTGGTGCTTGTGCTGGTCACCGAAATCGGTTCGATCAAGTTTTTCTCAGGGATGTTTGGAACCGGCGCGTTGAACATGATGGAAGGTCGGCTGTTCGCCTGGGCCTGGACTGGCGTGGTCATTCATCTTTTTTCCCTTTATTACGGGGCAACGGTTGCTTCTCAACGTTTGGCTGAGGACAAGCAAACAGGCGCGCTCGAACTCATCCTGAGCACGCCGACGTCTGAGCGCGCCATCGCCCGCGGCTTGTGGATGGCGTATGGGCGTAAAATGTCTTTCCCGGCAGTCGCGGCGGTGTCGGTCCATTTTTTTTTCATTTGGCAATGTCTGGCGGTTCTGATGGAAGAGGCGTCCTCCAAAATTTCGCGCCACATTTCATTATTGCGATTTGGCCTCAGCGCCATCTTTTATCAACCCATCGATGGAGTTCTCCCGGAGTGGCACGTTGGATTCATTCTTCGATTCCTGTTGCTTCTGCTCGTAGCGGTGATGGCGAACTGGCTGATGCTCGGTTGGTTCGCTCGCTGGCTGGGGCTGCGCATGAAATATCCCGGCTTTGCCCCAACGGTGGCGGTGGCGCTTGCGGTGGTGCCACCGATTGGAGAATTCAGCTTCATTTGTTACCTGTTCAGCAAATCGAGTTTTTTCCACATGCCGGAACAACAGATCCTTCTCATAATGATGTGGATCGCGTTTGGAATCGTGGTGGGGAATTGCCTCCTGCTCTCGACATGGGCCGCAGGAAAACTGCGCCGGGAATTGCGCGAGGTCATTTCGAGCCGATTCGAACGGGCCACCGCGCGTTCCTGGCGTCCCAGCCGTGCAACGATGGGACGAGTAATGCGAAAGATCGCCGCAACGTTCCTGGTTCTGGTCGTGATGGGATGTTTGTTCTTTG
>JBDSIW010000558.1:0-2803 GCA_039917795.1 Verrucomicrobiota bacterium
TTGGCGACCTGAAAACTATTACTCAACGCAGTCGTGCTCCCCTTCAACCGTTGGCCACAGGTCAGGTTTGGGAGCTTGAGGGATCAAATGTTCACATCGGCTTGATTGGGAAAACACTGGTGCACTACAAGCACTTCAAGGGTGACACCAAACGCGCGCCTATTTCTCTTTCCGGCAAAACCGTGCTCGAGAAATATCTGAAGGAAAACAAGGCGGTATTGGTCGCAAATCCGCCCCCCGTCGCGACCGCAGTTCGAGCTACCGCATAGTTCCCAGCGCCCAGGTTGGACGAAGCACTTGTCGCCGTACGGCTTTGTGCTAACTTCCGCGCCCTTGTGGACATCGCTTACGAAATTCAACGACGACGCACGTTTGCCATCATCTCGCATCCGGACGCGGGCAAGACCACGCTGACCGAAAAGCTCCTGCTTTACGGTGGCGCGGTGCAGTTGGCCGGGTCGGTCACCGCCCGAAAAAACCAGCGCGCCACCACCTCGGATTGGATGGAACTGGAGCGCAAGCGCGGAATCTCGATCAGTTCAACGGTTCTTCAGTTCGATTACGACGGCTACCGCATCAACCTGCTCGACACGCCTGGCCACAAGGATTTCTCCGAGGACACTTACCGCGTGCTGACCGCTGTGGATGCCGTCGTCATGGTGATTGACGCGGGAAAAGGAATCGAGGCCCAGACGCTGAAACTTTTTGAAGTGTGCCGGCAACGAGGCGTTCCCATCTTCACTTTCATGAACAAGTGCGATCGTCCGATGAAAGATCCCCTCGCGTTGCTCGACGAGTTGGAGCGCGTGCTGGGGATTGGGGCGTTCCCGGTCAATTGGCCGATTGGCACCGGCTTCGAATTTCAAGGCGTCTATGACCGGCGCGCCAAACAATTTCACCTTTTCGAGCGCACGGTCGGCGGAAAATATCGAGCGCCCGTTGAAGTGGGTGGATTGAACGACCCGATCATTCGCGAGCGGCTGGACGACGAAACGTTCCGCAAAGTGTCCGAGGAATTGGAAATGCTCGAGGGCGCGGGCGAGACTTTCGACGAAGCTGCGGTGCTCGCGGGGAAAACCACTCCGGTATATTTTGGCAGCGGCGTGAATAATTTCGGCGTGCAACTGTTGCTCGATGGATTTTTAAAACATTCGCCGCCGCCGAAACCCCGTGTCATGGCCGGGACACAAATCGCACCCGAGAACCCGGCCTTCTCCGGATTTATTTTCAAAATTCAGGCCAACATGGATCCGCGTCATCGCGACCGCATTGCTTTCTTACGGGTTTGCTCCGGCAAATTTGAGCGTGACATGGCGGTGACCCATTCCCGCTCGGCGAAAAAAGTGCGCCTCTCCAGTTCACACAAACTTTTTGGCAACGAACGCGAAACCGTGGACGAAGCTTTTCCAGGCGACATCATTGGATTGGTCGGCCACGACGGTTTTGGGATCGGCGACACGCTCACCACCGATCCTTCGATCAGCTACAAGGAAATCCCGCGTTTCACGCCGGAAGCCTTCTCGTATCTGCACAATCCGAATACGGCGAAGTACAAACAATTTCGCCAAGGGCTCGATCAACTTTTGCAGGAAGGCGTGATCCAGGTTCTGCATTTGCGCAATACTTCCATCAAGATCCCGCTGCTCGCCGCAGTGGGACCGTTGCAATTCGAGGTGGTGCAATTTCGACTTGAAAGCGAGTACGGCGCGGTCTCTCGACTCGAAGCTGCGCCGTGGACGGTGATGCGCTGGCTACCGGCGGGATTGAGTGAAGAAGAACTGGACGCGCTCTCGTTGCCGACCGGTGCGCGGCTCGCCTACGACATGGGACAAAAACCGGTGGTCCTTTTTTCCAACGAATGGTCGGCCAATTATTTTTCGCAGACCAACGCAAGGATTTCGCTCTCGGCATTGCCGTTGGAAATCGCGAAAACCTAAGCGCCACGTTTTCGTTTTTCCAACGGTGGTGACGAACAAAGTTTCATCCCACCCGCAGGTGTCCGACCACGATAGCGCCCTCTTCAATCACCAGATTTTTCACCTTCAGATCGCCGAATAATCGTGCGGTGGATTTCAGAACCATTGTGCCGCTGGCCTGGATGCTGGCGGACAATTCACCCGCGATTTCCCCCGATCCGACTTTGATTTGTTCCTTCCAATGAAAATGATTTTCCGCCGGAATGATAAAGTGCGCCGCGCTGAAACTGCCCTTGATTTCCGCGCCGGAATAAATGGTCAATCGATCTGCGGTGAGCTTGCCCAAAAAACGTCCCTTGAGGACAGCTTCACCCACGATTGCCTCGGTATTGAAAACATACCCTTTTGCCTCCACGACAAAGGTGCCTTTGGTATTAAAGTTTTTCGAAACCGCGTTCGCGATTCGATAATCCTTGAGGTCGATGTAGCGGCTGCACCGCTTGCACATCGTTGACTCGGCCGTCGCAGGGGCTTCGTTCTCTGTGCCGCAATCAAAACAAGTAACGCGCTTCAGTTTGAGCGCCGTCTTCGTAGCTTTCGGCGTTGGATGAAGCCCTTGCTGAACGTCAAAATGCTTCCCGCATTTTTTGCAGACTGTGGAAACTGCTTTGGGCGGCTCAAGTTGCTGGTGCCCGCAATCCGGGCACGAAACCTGAACCCTGACCTGTTGGATGGCCGGCATCAGCTGATCCGTTCACGGACGCAAAACTGAATCAGCGCGCGGGCAACTTGGCTGCTTCGGGAAATTTAGGAATTTCAGGACGCGTAGTCGGCGCAGAGGGAGAAACTTTGTTGGGATTCACTTCCGTTTTGCCGACGAAGGTCAC
>JBDSIW010000559.1:0-4867 GCA_039917795.1 Verrucomicrobiota bacterium
GTAATTTTTTTCAACGTCGGGAAGATATTGGTTCAGTCCACAAACATGAATTCGTTCGAGAGCAATAGCACCTGCGCATATTTTTCCCAGGCGCTCAATGACTTTGGCGCTTTTACCTGCCCCTCGAAATCATTTTGCGCGCTCCAGTTGTTTCGTTTGGGTGGCACCGAGCCGTAGGCGACTTTAACCAGACTCACTGTTGGCGCCCACTGAAAGGTGTCGGTGTTCGCACCGGCCTGCATTTCGGTAATAAAGTCAATCGTGTCGCCGCGCTGGACTTCGCATTCCGCCACCACCGTTTCTGCTTTGCCGTTATGGGCAATCCATTTGCCGATTTCGCCCGCGCGACTTGAAACAACCCGGCCCAGCACGCCGTCACCCTTGTCTGACGGATGCGACAAAGTTCCTTCAATCTTTACCGTTCCTTGAAATGGCGATGTCCATCGTCGGATCACGGAGTGTTCAATTTGATTGCCCGGATGGCCACCGGCTGGATTGAGCATGGCATATCCGAGCCCAGGATCGGGAAAAGTCGCCGACGCCTGCCATTGCTGATTGGTGAAGAACGACAAAGCCGTAAAGCGAACGGATTTTTTCTCCGCGACAAATTCGCCAAAGCCGTATTGCCAGACTGGCGGGGTGAAACTGTTTGAAGCGATCGTCGCTTGGGTTTTGAGAAATTGTTCCGCAGCCTTCAATTCTGTCTTGTCCGGATTGCGCTGGAAAATCTTTTCATAAAGGAAATCAACGCGCGCTTCATCGCGGGGCGCTTTCGCAAAGTTTGTATTAGCGGTCAATCCCTTCGCCTGGTCCACGACAAACCCGTTGTTCAAAAGAAACAATGCTTGTTGCGGCACCGTCGTAAAAAACCGTTGCGGGCTGCTCGTGTCGGGATTGGCGAAATCAAACGTGCGAAAAATTCCGGGAAGATTTTGCCGGTCGATAAAACCATAAACCGATCGGCGATTGGAAAATGGTTCGCTGACGATATCGACCGAATGCCCGCCCGCAGTGGGATCCAATTTGTCCGCCACGGCGAGGAGCGAGTCGCGCAATTCCTCGAAGTCGAGTCGCTGCCGATTCATGTGCCAGAGAAGTTTGTTTTCCGGGTCCACTTTGGCCGAGACCGGATTTTCATCGCTGCTCTGCTGGTAAGCGCTGGAGAGCATGATCTGGCGGTGAAGCTTTTTCAAAGACCACCCTTGTTCCATGAAATTCCAGGCCAGGAAATCCAACAACTCGGGATGGCTCGGAGGTTCCGAGCGGACGCCAAA
Organism: Verrucomicrobiota bacterium; assembly: GCA_039917795.1. Taxonomy (GTDB): domain Bacteria; phylum Verrucomicrobiota; class Verrucomicrobiia; order Limisphaerales; family CANJXF01; genus CANJXF01. The sequence continues at coordinate 1,275 of JBDSIW010000559.1, forward strand.
ATCGCTGGGAGTGGACACCAGACCTTTTCCAAAATGATGGAGCCAGACGCGATTGACCAGGACGCGAGCCGTCAGCGGATTCTCTTTGCTCGCGATCGCTTGAGCCAGTTCGAGCCGGCTGCTCCCTTTTTCAAACGGTTTCGGATTGTCGCTGCTGAGGACGGAAAGAAAATGTCTTGGCACTTCTGCGCCCTGATTGCCCGGATTTCCCCGGACAAACACGTGGACATTGTTCGGAGTGGCGTTGTCCGCTAGAGACATAGCGCGGGGCGGCGCTCCGGGATGCACCGCGTCCAATTCCGCAACCTGCCGTCGCAATTCCCGAAGACGCTCGATTGAAGGAATGTCAAAAATGCCATCCACATTTCCGAGATTGGGCGGCGCATCCGCCGAATAGAGAATCTCGCGCAACGATTCTCGGGGGGCATTGGTCAAGGATGTGACCGCGACCGCGACCGTATTGGTTGCGGCAGTGGCAATGGAATCACGCCAAAGTTTCTCCGTATCCGCAAAGATTTTGCCGTACCGTTCAGAGACTTCCTTTATCGAGGCAGGGGCATTGGTGAAGGCATCCAACACGACGGGATTCAGAAAAGTTTTTTCGGGAAGGGTCGCGGTGGTCACTTTGGCCTGCGCCGTAAAATTGGACGCCGGAATTGTTGCAAACGCGAACCAGGGCGCGAAAATCGGATTCGTCGCATTGGACCACACAGCCAGGCTGCTCACCCAGCGCTGCACCACACCCGGATCGAGCTTTCTTTCCCGGGCCAACGTTTCGGCCTTGGATTTATCAGCGAGCTGCTGGGTCTCGAATGCAGCGAGCAAAAATTCCCCGGACCTCAAACGGAGCGTGGATAAAATATCCGCCGACTTTTGCTCACGGAAACTCTTCACCGCGCCGTCGCGCTTTGTTTTCTCCGCAAGATATTCAGCGTGGAGTTTTTCCGGAGGTGAAAATCCCAAAAACGGTTTTTCTTCCGGTTCGTGCGAACTCGCGAAAATTCCATAAAGGGAATAGTAATCCTTCGTGGGAATTGGATCGAATTTATGATCGTGGCAGCGCGCACACGCGACCGTCAACGCCATCGTGCCGCGTGTCACCACATCAATTCGATCGTCCGTAATATCGTGGATGTTTCCCAAAAATTGCCGGCCCAATGTCAGGAAGCCCAGGCCCGCCAGCGGGCTTTTGTCCTCGCCCAGCTCCAAACGGTCCGCCGCGATTTGTTGCAAGAGGAATTTGTCGTAGGGCAAATCCTCGTTGAAAGCGCGGATCACATAGTCGCGGTAAGTGTAGGAATAGGCAAACTTGCGCTCCTGATTTCCAGCGAGATAACCCTTTGTATCCGCGTAGCGCGCGATATCGAGCCAATGACGACCCCAACGCTCACCGTATCGCGGCGAAGCCAGCAAGCGGTCCACGGCGCTGGCAAAGGCGTTGGTGGATTTATCACGGAGAAATTGATCAACCTCAGCGCCGGTCGGCGGCAAGCCGGTCAGATCAAAGGTGGCGCGGCGCAGCAAGGCTTGTTTATCAGCGGCGGGCGAAGGGGCAATCCCCTTGGCCTCGAGCTTTGCCAGAATAAAATTGTCCACCGGGCTCCTGGTCCAGCGTTTGTTTTTTACGGGCGGGATCGGCGCATTTTTGATCGGCTGAAATGCCCAATGGTTTTTTCCCGACTTCGTGCTTTGGACATTTGATTTTGAACTTTCTACTCTGGGATCGGGGGCGCCCAATTTGATCCACGCTTCCAGGTCAGCGATCTGTTCGGCGGACAGCTTCTTGCCTTTGGGAGGCATCTGCAGGTTTTCATCCGCGTAACGAACTGCTTTAACGAGAAGGCTTTTCTCGACGTTGCCTGGAATGAGTGCCGGACCAGTATCGCCGCCTTTCAACACGCTCTCCTTCGAATCGAGCAACAAACCGCCTTTAACCTTTTCACTCTGCTGGCTATGGCATTTGTAGCAATTATCCACCAGCAATGGACGGATCTTCTTTTCGAAAAACTCCAGTCCTGCGGCGTCGGCAGCGGGCGCAACCTGCGCGCCAAGATTTCCCGCGACGAGAATGAATCCCACGCAAACCAGAAGTTGTTTTTTGGAGAACTTTTTCACGCGCAACTTGGACGGGGAAATATGGCGGTAATTCACGAAAAAATAAAACCTATTCTCTGAAATGAGCTTGGTCCCGCGGCAACTTTGGATTTTGGAGCGCAGTCATCCGCGAACTTCCGGAGATCGCGTCTCTAACTCCAGGATGGCTTTTGCCGCCCGTTTGCTCGCACCCACTTCGCCGAGAGACGCGATGACTCCCGCCAGCTTCTGTTTGATTTCGGCCCGGCGTAGAGGATTTTCCAGCAAATCGTTGGCGGCCATGGCGATTTTTTCCGGGGTGGCATCCTGTTGGATCAGTTCCGGGTAAATGGAATCATTCGCTAGCAGGTTTGGCATCGCCAGATATTTCACTTGAATGATTCGCCTACCGATTTGGTACGTGCTCCATGAAGTTTTATAGATCGCGATGGTCGGGACGCCGAAATAGGCGCATTCCATCGTGACGGTTCCTGTCGAGGCAAAGGCGAGAGTGGCGTGCGAAAGAGATTCAGCCAGACCGCCAATTTGAATGTCCAGGTTTGGCAGTAGTGCGGACGATTGCTCCGCGAGCGTCTTCAATTTTTCATCCGGCAGGATCATCTTAAAGTGCGCCGGGTGTTCTGCTGAAATCTGTTTTGCCGCTTCCAGCATGACCGGCAAGTGGCGTTTCAATTCTCCCATACGACTGCCGGGCAACAAAAGTATGGTAGGGACGCGTTCCACCGTGTCCCCGACTTTTTCTACGGGGGAAGGGGACGATATTTGAGACGCGGTGGAACGCGTCCCTACCGCGTGACGATCTACAATCGGATGACCGATAAATTCCACGCGCAAATTGGGAACGCGCTTCGCATACCACTCTTTCTCGAACGGAAAAATGCAGAGGAGTAAATCAATGTCGCGCGCCATTTTTTCCGCCCGACTCGATCGCGATGCCCAGATTTGGGGAGAAACAAACTGGACGATTTTCGGATGCCAATCGCCCGCAGAACTTTGGTTCTTGCGAATGTATTCCCGAATGGCGCGAGCGAAACGGCGATTGAACCCGGAAAAATCAACGCAAACGATGGTGTCCGGTCTGCGCTTGGCGGCGAGTTGCAGCAGTTCATTGAAAATCTTTTTGAAATGCGAGTAGCTCTTGAGCGCTTCGATGAGACCGATGACCGAATGCGCCGTCATATCAATCGCAAGGTCAACGCCTGCTTCCGCCATTTTGGGTCCGCCCGCGCCGAAGAAAGTGGGGCGGGCATCCTGCCTGCCCAGTTCGGAAGGCAGGCAAGATGCCTGCCCCACTTTAAGCGCCTTGACCAATTCCGCCGCCAGCATGTCGCCACTGGTTTCTCCGGCGATGAGCATGAATGATTTTGATTTCATTCCGATTCGCCGACTTCGCGTAAAGCGTCGCGATAAATTTTGACACTCAGATGAAAATCATGTTGCTGCACCAGTTCATCGAGAAGCGGTCTGAGTTGCGGAACCAGTCCCGCTCTTTTCGCCCG